>JAOZNY010000001.1:43271-46146 GCA_029933565.1 Bacteroidales bacterium | reverse complement strand
GGGTAAGCTACTCACATCGCACCGCTACAACCACCTACCCTTGCTACCTTCCAGTCCTGGGGGAATTCAGTGGGAGCTGGTCGTATGAGACTTACCCCGCGGCAAAAGTAAATATTGTTTGCAAACATGCAACACTCTGTGAAGTTTTTTTTATTTTTACCTAAAATTAATTTATTAGATATGGAAAATCAAAAATCGGCTTTAATGCCATCACTTAGTGCAGGTTTAATTTTAGGTATTATTTTAATAGTGTATTCGTTGTTATTGTACGTTGTAGATTTAAATGAAAATGTATGGCTAGCGTCAATTTCTTATGTGATTACAGCAGTAGTTCTGTATTTTGCAATTATTAATTTCAGGGATAAAGAACAAAACGGCTTTTTGTCGTATGGAAAAGGTGTTGGTGTTGGAACACTTATTGGCTTTTTTGCATCTATTTTATTAGCAATATTTACTTACATTTATGTTTCTTATATCGACCCCGGTGTTTTAGAAGAAGCAATTATTAAGGCAGAAGAGAGTATTCTGGAACAAAATCCAAATATTGGTGATGCTGAACTTGAGCAGGCTATCGGTATAGCTGAAATATTCACATCACCAGTAATGATGACTGTAATGACAGTTTTTTGGTATACTATGGTTTCCGTAGTTTTCTCTCTTTTAATTTCTATCTTTGCCAAGCACGAGGACAATAATATTGCTTAGTAAATAAAATAAAATGGATATTTCGGTAGTCATTCCGTTATATAACGAGGAAGAATCACTTAAAGAATTGAATGATTGGATTTTGCGTGTAATGAAATCCAATCATTTTTCGTTTGAACTTATCTACATTGATGATGGTTCGAGTGATGGTTCATGGGCAATTGTTGAAGAATTGTCGGTAATTCATAATGAGGTTAAAGGCATTCGGTTCAGGCGCAATTATGGTAAATCAGCAGCACTTAATGAGGCTTTTAAAGTTGCCGAAGGGGATGTTGTAATTACCATGGACAGCGATCTGCAGGATAGCCCCGATGAGATACCCGGATTATACAAAATGATAGTTGAGGAGGATTTTGACATTGTTTCAGGATGGAAGAAAAAACGTTACGATTCGACCTTAATGAAGAATATTCCCTCAAAGTTTTTTAACTGGACAACCAGAAGGCTGTTTAAAACAAAGCTCCACGACATGAACTGTGGACTTAAAGCCTATAAAAATGAGGTAGTTAAAAATATTGAGGTGTATGGTGAGATGCATAGGTACATTCCAATAATTGCACAAAAAGAAGGTTTTTCTAAAATTGGGGAAAAAGTTGTTGTTCATCAAAAAAGAAAATTTGGTGTAACAAAATTTGGTCTCGACAGGTTTCTAAAAGGTTACCTTGATTTATTGTCACTATTCTTTATTTCTAAGTTCTCGCAACGTCCAATGCACTTCTTTGGTGGTATGGGGACTTTCATTTTCATAATCGGTTTTGTGATAGCATCTTATTTAGCCTACTCGAAATTTTTTGATACAAGTTATGTTAGCATGACTAATAGACCTCTATTTTATTTTGGTGTTCTGGCAATGTTAATTGGTACTCAGTTGTTTTTAACAGGTTTTATTGCTGAAATGATTTCAAGGAATTCTGGTAAAAAAACAGTTTACAATATAAAAACAAGGCTTAAAATAAAAAAGTAAAGTAAAGAGGACAATTAAGAAAACCCAATTACGTTTATTAAGATAATTATTCAAAAAAAAATAAATTAATTAAAAGAAAATTATACAATGAAAATACACTTGGTATCAGGAGGATGTGGTTTTGTAGGTAGGAATATGGTAAAACGCTTGTTGAATACCACTTCCGATACTGTTTTTATGGTCGACGACCTTTCAATTGGAAGACATCCGGAGCAATGGCTTGAAGGCGAATTTGTTTCAAAAATGAATGGAGACCTTGAAGTAATTGGTAAAGAAGAAAGACTTTTGTTCTGGAAGGGCGATTTTAGGGATCTTTTGTTTTATATGCGTCAGAATCCAAATTACATTCAGGAAACTTATAATGTTGAATTTGATAAGTTTAGCGATGTTTTCCACTTTGCAGCAATAGTTGGTGGTAGACTTAAGATTGATGGCGATCCGTTAATGGTTGCTTTAGACCTTAGTATCGATGCTGAGTTTTTCTACTGGTTAACCCGTCATAAGCCGGCAAGGGTACTTTATCCAAGCTCAAGTGCTGCTTATCCTACCAGTCTTCAAACCACTGATGGAGCAATTGCACTTAGCGAAGGCGATATCGATTTTAAGAAGAATCTGGGTACTCCTGACATGACCTATGGCTGGACAAAATTAACCGGTGAGTTTTTGGCGCTGATTGCCGCTAAACATTATGGTATTTCAATAGTTTGTATCCGTCCATTTTCTGGTTACGGTGAAGATCAGGAAACCGATTATCCAGTACCAGCCATTGCATTGCGTGCAGCAAAAAAAGAAGATCCATTTGAAGTATGGGGTAGTGGTAAACAAGGTCGCGATTTTGTTCATATCGATGATATTATAGATTTTATTTTTATTCTCCTCGATAATGTCAGTGATGGCTCTGCTTATAATATTGGCTCAGGAAAATTAACTTCATTCCTTGAATTAATTGAAGTATTCTCAAAAATTGCAGATTACAAACCAACAATTAAACCTCTTTTAGATAAACCTGTAGGTGTTCATTCACGTTATTGCAACATGGACTTGGTAGAAAAGAAATTTGGCTGGAAAGCGCAGATCTCTTTGGAAGAAGGAATGCGAAGAGTTTACAATAAAGCGAAGAGTAGGCTTTAGGGATGGTTGAGTGGTTTGAGTGATGGAGTGATGGAGTGATGGAGTGATGGAGTGATGGAGTGATGGAGTGATGGA
>JAOZNY010000001.1:4355-43171 GCA_029933565.1 Bacteroidales bacterium | reverse complement strand
TGATGGAGTGATGGAGTGATGGAGTGATGGAGTGATGGAGTGATGGAGTGATGGAGTGATGGAAAAATTTTGGCTAACAAAGATAGTAAATGACTGAAAGGAGAAATAAGAACAGAGGGTTCAAACAATTAAGGGTTTGGCAGGATTCTGTTGAGTTATTTGTTCTTTCTGATAAATTATTAAAGAAATTGCCCTACGATTATAATAAGCCAAAAACAAATATACTTGATGCTGCACACAGTATTACTAGAAATATTGCAGAGGGATATTGTAGGCGATCTCCAAAAGAATATTTAAATTTTCTAAATTTTGCTTTAGGGTCTTGTGGTGAACTAAATAGTGGAATTATTAGTTTTCAGAAACTTGGGTTTATTTCTGATAACGATTTTGAAAGTTTTGATTCCTTTCATTTTAAAACAGAAAATGAACTTCTAAAACTTGCTGAGTCAATTCAAAAAAAGATAAAAAATAAGGACTGGGATGAGAACTATTAAAATGAGTTATCCCATAAATTCATCACTCCAATAAATTTATTGTTAAGAAAATAATATGTATTTTATTTGAAATATAGAAATGAATGAAACAACTATTCTCCATTACTCCAACACTCCATTATTCCAAGAGTTTAAAAAAAGTAATTTATTAATTCTGAGATAAGATCTTTATGAGTAAAAATACAATAGTCTGCTTCGGCCCCGGACCAATGTTTAAAGGGGGAATTGCTAACTACAATACTTCTTTGGCAAAAGCTTTCGATAAAATGGAAGACACTGAAGTCCACATTGTTTCCTGGACTCAGCAGTATCCGGCAATTATTCCGCGCGACTTTATCGACCGTAAAAGTAAGATTGATCAATTAGAGGGTACAGGTATTAAAGTGCATTATCTAACTAATTACAACAATCCTGCAAGTTGGCGTCAAACAGCAAAACTCATAGCATCCTTAAATCCCAATAAGGTTATTTTTCAATGGGCAATTGCAATTCAAGGACTTCCTATGGGTAGTATTGCACGAAAATTGAAAAAGAAAACCAAAGCAGAAATATTTTTCGATCTTCATTTTGTAATTCAAAAGGAGGGGAGTGCGCTGGATAATTGGTTTACCAAAATTGGTATAAAACATGCCGACTCATACATTGTACATGCTTTTAAAACTGCCGATGAACTAAAAGTTCTATTTCCAAAAAAGAAATTTGAAGTAATTGAGAGGGAAAAGAAAATTACCGGAAATGGTCAAAAAGTACTGAAACTTTACCACCCTGTTTATGATATGTTTAAGCCCGACCCTGAGTTTGACAAAGAAAAAGTAAAACAGGAACTCAAACTTAAAAAACATGTTTTCCTTTTCTTTGGTTTTATCAGAAAATACAAAGGTTTACACAATGTAATTAAGGCATTTAACCTTGTTGCAAAACAAAGAGATGATGTTTCGCTGCTTATTGTTGGTGAATCGTTTTGGAATACTTTGGATAGCAATAAATTATCTACAAAAATTAAAAATGCGACCTTTGGGTTGGCCAAGTCAATTTTTTTGAAAAAACAAGATGACGAGCGTAATTACAACCCTCTTGCACTTGTTGAAGAATTAGGTCTGCAAAATGATGTTTATATCGACAATGAGTTCGTACCCAACGAAGCAGTAGGTAAATATTTCCAGGTCAGCGATTCGATAATGCTGTTTTATTCTTATGCCACGCCTTCGGGTGTTGAGTCGATTGGATATAATTTTAATATGCCAATGCTTGCCACTAATGTGGGGCATTTTCCCGAAACTGTAGTTGATGGCTTTAATGGTTATATCGCAGAAACTGAGGATATTGTTTCCATGGGAAAAGCAATGATTAAATCCATTGAAAAACCTATTAACAGGGAAAATGTTGCCGAAACCTCCAAAGAGATGAGTTGGGAGAATTATGCCAATGAGATTTTGAGGTAGAAAGGCAAGCAAAAAAGGCCACTTCTTTCGAAGCAGCCTTTTGATAAATATTTTTATGTTTATATTAAGCCAACCTTCTTCTGAAACGGTAAATAACAAACAATCCAATTAAGAAAATACCGAAGTAGATTGCCGAGTTTGAAACAGGAATAGGTGGAGTGTTGAGTATTCCGCCCTCGCTAGGGCTACGGCAGACAAGTGGAGTAAAAGGATTATATAAAAAAACGTTGTGTTGTTGTGTTGTTGCCTCGTTGCGTTGCTGCGTGAAAAAATATTGCGCCTCTTCGTGAAAAATATTAATTTTGAATTTTATAAAAAAGCATGAACGTAGAAGAAATAATAAGACAATCAATAAATACCAAGGAGAAGTTTCTTGAAGACAAGGCAAATCTTGATAAAATAAATCAAATTGCTGATGTGTGTGTTGCAACATTTAAAAAAGGAGGTAAGGTTTTACTTTGTGGTAATGGTGGCAGTGCCTCTGATGCTCAACATATTGCAGCTGAATTATCGGGGCGTTTTCAATACGACAGACCGCCACTGTATGCCGAAGCACTTCATGTAAATACTTCCTATGTAACAGCGGTTGGCAACGACTATGGTTATGAAGAAATTTATAGTCGCATGGTTGAAGCAGCCGGTAGAAATGGTGATGTTTTAATTGGTATTTCTACCTCAGGAAATTCGGCAAATGTTATTAAGGCCGTTGAAAAAGCAAATGAAATTGGAATGTACACATTTGGATTATCAGGGCAGGGTGGAGGTTTGCTGGAGGAAAACTGTAATATAAATATTCAGGTGCCATCAAAAAATACTGCGCGTGTGCAGGAAACTCATATCCTGATAGGCCATATTATTTGCGAGATAATTGAAAATCAAATGTTCCCAAAGTAGGATGGCTGATTTCATTTCAGAAATAGATAAATCCTGGTCTTTATTCCTCGATAGAGACGGAGTAATAAATAAACGAATATTTGGCGGTTACATTACTAATTGGGAAGAGTTTGAATTTTTACCCGGTGTGGTTGAAGCCGTTTCAGTTTTTTCTAAATATTTCAAATATATTTTTATTGTTACAAATCAGCAGGGAATAGGGAAGGGGTTGATGAGCGAAGGTGATTTAAACTCCATTCATGACAAATTACAGACTTATTTTTTGAAAAATGATGGACGAGTTGATGCAATCTATTTTTGTCCTGAACTTGCTACCAAAGCAGTAAATTGTCGTAAACCAGGAATATGGATGGCAGAAAAGGCAAAGTCGGATTTTCCTGAAATTGATTTTAAAATATCAGTCATGGTAGGAGATTCGGAAAGCGATATTTTGTTTGGAAAAAATGCCGGAATGAAAACCGTACTCCACAAATCTGAAGAAAAAGTTACTGTTGATGCGAACTTGACAGTTGATTCGTTACTCGAGTTTGCAGAAATGCTTAGAAGATTGGATTATGATAGGTAAAACAATTTCCAAAACCACCTCCATAAAGTCTAATCGTCATTGCGAGCATAGCGAAGCAATCTCAATCGATGTTGCTAAAAGAAATGAGATTGCTTCGTCGTTCCTCCTCGCAAAGACGGATTTCATGACCGTAACGGCATCAACATTCCACCTCTCCAATACTCCATTTCTCCCCTTTGGGGAGATGCCCGAAGGGCAGAGGGGTTTCAAACCTTTCATAAAATGAACCCACAAATAATATTATTAGTATTCCTAGTCTACACTGCTGCTATTTTCAGTATTTCGTGGTTTACATCGCGCAATGCCGATAATCAGAGTTTTTTTATTGGTAATAAAAAATCACCATGGTTTGTGGTTGCTTATGGCATGATTGGAGCATCATTGTCGGGTGTTACTTTTATTTCGGTGCCGGGCTGGGTTGGTACAACTCACTTTAGCTATTTTGTTATTGTACTGGGCTATCTGGCTGGCTATGCAGTTATCTCACTTGTTTTATTACCACTCTATTATAAACTTAAGCTCATCTCAATTTACACATATCTAAATACTCGCTTTGGTAAGTATGCCTATAAAACAGGGGCTTCATTCTTTTTACTGTCTAGGGTTGTTGGAGCATCATTCCGCATGTTCTTAGTTATAAGTGTGCTTCAGTTTTTTGTCTTCGATCATTACAATATTCCATTTTGGCTAACGGTAATATTATTCATGGCGTTAATCCATCTCTACACATTAAAAGGAGGGATTAAAACCATTGTTTGGACCGATACCCTTCAAACAACGTTTATGCTGCTGGCAGTGATATTGAGCATTTCCCTGATAATTGAAAAAATGGATATCAATTTTGGGTTAATGATTAAAGAAGTATGGGATAGTGACCTTTCAAATATTATTGTAACTGACATTGATTCGAAACAAAATTTTATAAAACTATTTTTAAGTGGCATGTTTATAACTATTGTTATGACAGGGCTTGATCAGGATATGATGCAGAAAAACCTAAGTTGCCGTAACCTTAAAGATGCTCAAAAGAATATGACAAGTTTGAGCCTTATTTTAATACCGGTAAATCTTATTTTTCTTTTTCTGGGTGCTGTCCTTTATATCTATTCACAACAATTTAATATTCCCATTCCGGCAACTACCGACCACTTATTTCCAACGATTGCATTTGAGTATTTGGGTCTAACAGCAGGAATAGTATTTATTATTGGACTTATTTCGGCTGCCTACTCCAGTGCCGACAGTGCTTTAACTGCCTTAACAACTTCGGTAAGCCTTGATATTCTGGAACTTGATAAAAAACATAGCAATAATGAAAACTTGTTGAAAAAATGGAGAAAGCGAGTTCACTTAGTAATGGCTGTAATAATTATTTTTGTCATAATTCTGTTTGAGTTAATTAACGACAGAGCAATTATTGACCAATTATTTACATTTGCGGGCTATACCTACGGACCGCTTTTGGGTTTATATGCATTTGGTCTTTTTACAAACTTTAAGGTATATGATAAGTTGGTGCCATTTATTGCAATATTATCTCCAATAATGTCATTTTTTATAAGTCATTATTCTGAGTATATTTTTAATGGCTACCAAATAGGGTTTGAGTTACTAATTATTAATGGAGCATTAACATTTATTGGCTTGATGCTAATACGAAAAACTAAAAACTGATAAATTATGACTAATTTTAGGTTTGTTGCCCTTGAGCAGACAATCGACAGACAAGTAAAAGAGGTGGTTTACCCATCAAAAAAGATATCCGACTATTATGGTTCAATGACTTTTAATCAGGCTGTAATGAAGGAATACCTCACTAAGGAGGCTTTTAAGGTAGTTATGAAAGCAATTGATAAGGGTTTTCGTATTGACAGGAAAATTACAGATCAGATAGCTTCGGCAATGAAAGCCTGGGCAACCAATAAAGGAGCTACACATTACACACATTGGTTTCACCCTTTAACAGGTTCCACTGCCGAAAAGCACGATTCTTTTGTTAGTCCTATGAGTAATGGATTGGCAATTGAGGAATTTCAGGGAGCATCGCTTATACAGCAAGAACCAGATGCTTCGAGTTTCCCAAGTGGTGGAATAAGAAGTACTTTTGAAGCAAGAGGATATACCGCCTGGGATCCTACATCGCCGGCATTTATTATCGACAGCACTCTTTGTATACCTACAATATTTGTTGCCTATACAGGAGAATCGCTTGATTATAAAACACCTCTTTTGCGATCCATAAAAGCATTGGATGAAATTGGAACTCAGGTTTGTAAATATTTTGATAAGAATATTGAAAAAGTATATCCTAACTTAGGATGGGAACAGGAATATTTTCTGGTTGACAATGCACTTTTTAGTGCCAGACCCGACCTTATCCTCACGGGGAAAACTGTTTTTGGTCATTCCTCTGCAAAGGACCAGCAATTGTCTGACCATTATTTCGGAACAATCAATCGTAGGGCATTGGCATTTATGCAGGAGTTGGAAATTGAATCGCATAAACTTGGTATTCCCTTAAAAACTAGGCATAACGAAGTTGCACCAAGTCAGTTTGAGTGTGCCCCTGTTTACGAGGAAGTCAATATTGCAGTTGACCATAATCAATTGCTAATGCACCTTTTGGATACTGTTTCCAAGAAGCATGATTTTAAGGTGCTGTTGCACGAAAAACCTTATGCCGGAGTAAATGGTTCAGGTAAGCATAATAACTGGTCGCTGGCAACTGATACTGGCGTTAATCTGCTTTCTCCCGGTAAGGATAAAAAAGACAATTTTAGATTTATAAGCATTTTAGCAAATATTTTAAAAGCAGTTCATGAAAATGAAGAATTGATAAGGGCGAGTATTGCTTCGGCAGGAAACGATCTTCGACTTGGTGGCCATGAAGCCCCTCCGGCAATTATTTCGGTTTTTCTGGGAGAGCAAATAACACAAACCCTCAACGAAATTGAAAGTATGCCTTCAAAGGCGGCTCTGCAGTCTTCTAATAATTCGAGTGGCTCGTTGGGTTTTCCAAAAATTCCTGAGATTTTACTCGACAATACCGATCGTAACCGTACTTCGCCATTTGCTTTTACAGGAAATAAATTTGAGTTTAGGGCAGTTGGTTCTTCTGCCAATACGGCTAAGCCCATGTTTGTGCTTAACACAATAATGGCTGACCAACTAACATATTTTAAAGCCGATGTCGACAAATTGATAAAAGAGGGTCTTAAAAAGGATGATGCTATTTTTAATATTGTAAAGAGATACATTATCGAATCAAAAGATATTCGTTTTGAAGGTAATTCTTATAGCGAAGAATGGAAGAAAGAGGCCAAAAAACGAGGATTGTCAAACCACAGTTCCACTCCTGAAGCACTAGCTGCTTTTAAATCTGATAAAACGGTTAAGGTTTTTGAGAGTCACGATGTTATGAATCGTAAGGAACTGGAGGCTAGGTATGAAATAAAAATGGAAAAGTATATTAAGAAGATCCAGATTGAAGCCAGAGTTATGGGCGATATTGCGATAAACCATATTCTTCCAACAGCCATCAAATATCAAAACAGGCTAATAGTTAATGCCAAAGGACTTAAAGATGTTCTGGATTCGAAAACCTATGTAAAACTATCCAGAAACCAGTTGAATACAATAAAACAGATCTCTGAACATGTTTCTTCTATTAAAGAGTTGGTCGACAGTATGGTAGGAGCAAGGAAAGTAGCAAACAGAATTGAAGATATTACCGAAAAAGGTTATGCTTACCGTAACAATGTTTATAAATATTTTGATGATATAAGAAATGATGTTGATAAACTTGAACTCTTGGTTGATAATGAGTTATGGCCTTTGCCGAAGTATAGGGAATTATTGTTTCTGAAGTAGGGTTGGGAGTTGGAAGTTAGAAGTTGGGAGTTGACAAAGGGGACTCGTGCCTAGCATGCTTTCTTGAATTGTTTTTATTATATGTTTAAATATTTCAAATTTGTCTATGCACATTTTTCAGGCAGCAACCATGTCCAGTATTTTCAGGAACGGTGGTTTTCCAATAAAACCTGTAAATCCTGTCAAAAGCAGTAAAACTTGAAATCCTGTCAAATTAGTAAAAATCACACATTCTATGAAGGTGGCTTTGGATTACACCAATATGGGGGTTTTAAGTTCTTATTGTTTTTTGAATATCGAACACTGATTAACGATTTTAGAATTTTTGAAATTCATTTACATCTTAAATCATTATTCGTTAATCGATATTCGTCGTTCAAAAATTAAAAAATATTGGCAAAGCCATCAGAACATGACCACCAACAAAGCAGTTGGTCTTTTAAGTTGAAATAAACCCCCTATGGCAAATACTCCAAATCAATATTGCTAAGTGATTTAAAAAGATTTTGTTTTGCCTTAGGATGGATTTGTTCCAATTGTTTTATTAAATTTCTTGCTGTTGTCCTTTTTGTAAGGTCTTCAAATGGACATTCAGTTTTTAATTTTGGATATTTCTTGATGTTAGCAAATTCTTGGGTATCGTGGTTGGTCAGTAAAATAAGCGGCCTTATCAAACTCAGTACACCATCAAACATACTGAGAACACCAGGAAGTGAGGAAATATTTGCGTGATAGGCCATATTCAATATTAAGGTCTCAACCGCATCATCCATGTGATGGCCTAATGCTAGTTTGTTGAATCCATTTTCTTTTGCGTAGGTAAACAAGGTTTTACGCCTATGCCAAGAGCAAACAAAGCAAGGGGCTTTTTTGCCTCGGTCTTCAATTCCTGCCTCAATTTCAACAAAGTCCAATTTTACGTCCAGGGAGTTACTAAGTTCCAATAAAAAGTCGCGTTTGACCTCATAGGCAACATCAATAACGTTTATGTGAATAGCTACAAGGTCAAACTCAACCTTTTGAAACTTTTTAAAAGCAGATAATGCTTCAAGCAGCACCAGCGAGTCTTTTCCCCCACTAATTGCAACAAGCACTTTATCACCATCTGCAATCATCTTATAATCGATAACTGCCTTGGCAAGTTTGTTCTTCACAAACTCAATATGTTTTATCTGGTATTTTGAATATTCGCCCTTTGTGCCCATAATAAAGGTTTTAGGCAACCTTTACATCATCCAAATTAACACTTTCTTCAACACGAAGATTATTGATTATAAACTCCTGACGTTTTGGAGTATTTTTTCCCATGTAAAATTCAAGGGTTTCATTTATTGTTGACTCTCCTTTTAGAATTACAGGTTCGAGCCTGATATTGTTTCCAATAAAATGCTTGAACTCTGATGGTGAGATTTCACCAAGTCCTTTAAATCGTGTTATTTCAGGATTTGGTTTTAGTTTATCGATTGCATTATTCCTTTCATTATCATTATAGCAATACAATGTTTCCTTTTTGTTTCTTACCCTAAATAGCGGAGTCTGTAAAATGTAAAGATGACCTCCTTTTACCAAATCGGGATAAAACTGCAAAAAGAAAGTTAGCAGAAGCAATCTGATATGCATACCGTCAACATCGGCATCTGTTGCAACAACAATATTGTTATACCTAAGATCGTCCATACTTTCATCGATATTCAATGCCGATTGAAGTAAGTTAAATTCTTCGTTTTGGTAAACAATTTTCTTACTGAGACCATAACTATTCAAAGGTTTACCTTTAAGGCTAAAAACTGCCTGTGTTTTAACATCGCGCGACTTGGTTATTGAACCACTGGCCGAATCACCCTCCGTAATAAATATAGTTGTTTCCAGCCTTTTTTCGTGATGACTGTTAAGGTGGATACGACAATCGCGAAGTTTTTTGTTATGAAGGCTAACTCGCTTCACACTTTCACGAGCAAGTTTTTTAATACCTGCCATATCTTTCCGTTCCTTCTCATTCTGAAGGATTTTTCTATGCAAAATTTCTGCATCTTCGCTATTAATATGTAGGTAATTATCGAGATTACGTTTTACAAGGTCGTGAATGTAGTTTCTAATAGTTTGTCCGTCAGGCTCAATATATTGAGAACCCAATTTTGTTTTAGTCTGTGACTCAAAAATTGGTTCCTGAACTTTTATTGACATTGCCGCAAAAATTGATGTGCGTATATCGTTGGTCTCAAAATCCTTATTAAAGAATTCACGTATTGTTTTAACAATTGCTTCCTTAAATGCATTTTGGTGAGTTCCTCCCGAAGTAGTATGCTGACCATTTACAAAAGAGTAATACTCTTCGCTATAAGTTCTTGAACTGTGACTGAAAGCACATTCAAAATCGCCTTCTGTAATGTGTACGATAGGGTAGAGCAGTGGGCCGTTTCCATTGAGATTATGTTCCAATAAATCAATCAGGCCATTTTTAGCCTGCATTTTCTGACCGTTGAAAACTATGGTAAGTCCATTGTTAAGGAACACATAATTCCATAGCATTTCCTCAACATATTCAAAAAGATATTTATAATTTCCAAAAATCTCAGTGTCGGGTATAAAGGAAATAATTGTTCCCGTTTTTTCATCACTACTTACTATTTTAGCATCTTTGGTTACTGCACCCCTTTGGTACTCAATTAACTTGGTTTTATTTTCCCTTATCGATTGAGCCTTAAAATATTGCGACAAGGCATTAACTGCCTTTGATCCAACACCATTCAAACCAACAGCCTTTTTAAATACCTTTGAATCGTATTTGGCTCCGGTATTTATTTTGCTAACGCAGGCATCAACTTTTCCAAGAGGCATTCCCCTTCCAAAATCGCGTACACTAACCTCCCTATCACTAATAGTAACCTCAATGGTATTACCATGTCCCATTACAAATTCGTCGATGGAGTTATCTATTATCTCCTTTAAGAGTACATAAATTCCGTCATCCTGCGAACTTCCATCTCCAAGCTTACCAATGTACATACCCGGCCTAAGCCTGATGTGCTCCTTCCAATCCAACGACCGTATGCTATCCTCTGTGTATTCTGCCGACATTTATTTGTAATTTCTGGCAAAAATATCAACTTGCGCTTGTACTTAAACATATTTATTAAATAGTTTTCAAACAAAAGATGTTGAAAACTGCTTATACAAAGGGATTCAGCTTATTAAGTTTTCATGAAAAAAATAAAAGGACTAAGTTAATCAACAAAGTCCTTTTACTTTAAGTAGTATTTAATTACTTCTTGCCACAAGAACTAATACCAAAAATAGGGTAGAGGGGGCAAAAATTCATAAATGCCGTTGCTAAAGGAACTATTGCTACTAATCCCCACCATGTTTGATAATAATATCCAAGGGCACCAATAATAATGGCTAGAATAACTCTAATAATTTTGTCGATTGAACCTACATTTTTCTTCATGATCTATTTTTTTAAATTATGCAGCAAAATTAGTTCGTGTTTAAGATTAAGTTGGTGACTAAAGTTACATAAGACTAATAATTTCAATCTTTCCTCGGTAGTTTTTAATTTTACCTTGCTTTTCCAGTTGTTTTAAAAGTCGAGAAACCACCTCGCGGGCCGTACCCAAATCTTCGGCAATCTCTCTGTGGGTAATATTCACAAACATATTATTAGTATTATCAGATTTTTTTTGAAGATACTCGATCAGCCTGGCATCGATATTCTTAAAACTTATGGCATCGATGAAATCGATTAGTTCGTTGAACCTTTGGTGAAATAGTTCAAGAACAAATTTATTTAGATATGGAAAAGTTTTTATCATGCTTTCCAATTTATCGATTGGAATTGCCAGTAATTTGGTTTTACTGTCGGTAACAGCGAATGCCACACTTTTTTTATTGTTAAGTCCGGCAGCAATCGAAAGAGCACAACTCTCCCCCGGATTTATATAATAAAGCAGTATCTCCTTTCCCGATTCATCATTTCGCATTACCTTTATTCTGCCTTCAACAACCAAAGGAATTATTTTAATGTAATCGTCAATTTCCAGAATACTCTCGTTTTCAGGAATCTCCATTAAGGAAGTTTCCTGCTCAAGTCTTTCAACAAGTTCAATACTTGGAAATAATTTTCTGAGAAATTTTGATGTAGTATTCATTTGCTATTTATCCTTTTCTTTTTCAATAAGAGGTATGCATTATCTTATATCCTGATTCTTCGCTCCTGTTTCCTGTCTCTTAACAGCCGCATTCCTTTTCAGCCTAATCTTTCCCATTGATATTAATATAACTCCTAAAATAGTAAACGTACCACCAATTAACTGTATGCTACCCGGAATATTTCCGAAAAACAAAAAGGAACCAATAAGAACAAACAAACTTCTAACACTGCTAATCATTGAGGCTTTTGAGATTTCAATATATTTTAATGCCAGATAACCCAGAGTTGCAGTAAAAAATGGTCCTAGCACCGAGCCAATGGATATATTTATCATGGCTGATTTTGGAAGTTCGAAACTTAGGTTAAAGTAAAGCATGCTTCCAAAAGAAGCAATAAACAGTAATAATAAACGTGACATTGCCAGAAACGACGCATCGAGTTTTTTAATATTCTTTTTAGCTACTATATTGGAGAAAGCATAAATAATACCCGACAAGACTACATACTGAGTACCATTAATAAATAGTTCTCCCAATACACTTCCCTTAAAGGAAATAATAAATGCTCCAATAAGGGTTATTGCCATTCCAAAACCTTCAGTTAAATTAAACCGCTCTTTTAGCAAAAAGAAACCCAAAACAGTAATTATGAAGGGATTAATATTTGCTAGAAAAGAAACTATGGTTGGATTATCAACAGTATTAATTGCAAGGAAGAAAAATATAGTGGCGAACATCTCCAAAACGGCAATTAGGCCCAGTGCCTTAAATGAGCTCTTATTGAGGAGAGCAATTTTTTTATGCTTTTTCAGTGCAAAAATAAAAATCAGATTCCAAATTATGCCAAGTCCAAACCAATAAACACCAAATTGCGCAAGATGAACCTCCTTTAGAGCAGCTTTACTAAATATGAAAACATTGCTTACAGCCAATGCCGAAGCAACTGCCAGAATAATGCCTTTGGTATTTTTAGTCAATGTTTTTGGTTTTTGTTAATACTTTAATAATTTTCACAAAGTCTCTTAAATCCTTTGCTGTAAGCATCCACTGATTAAACTTTGTTGCAGTTTGTTTTTTGAAAATAAAATATTGATAAACTACTGTTATTGTATAACTTATTGATGTTGTTAAGGCTGCGCCAACAATCCCGATTAAAGGGATTAAAATAATTGCCAATACTACTGTTGCAACAAAGCCCACAATATTTGCCCACAAACTAACTTTTGGATTTCCCAAGCCTGAAAAATAATGACTAAAAATAGTGTTAGCCGACAAGGCAATTACACCTGGGCTTAATGCAAAAATTATAAGTTTCAACTGCGAAAACTCAATAGTAAACAGCATTTCGTAAATACTTTGGGGAATAAGCAGCAATACTGCCAGTCCAAGTATTGTTAACAAAACCGAAAGTTTCATTAGTTTAATAGTTATTGAAACTGCAAAATCTTTATCGTTTGAATTTGCTATTTCACTGAACTGAACCAGCGAAATACTCTGTCCGATTAATCTTAAACCTTCTGTTAGTTGAATACCAGCATTGTAAACCCCAAGTGAGGACAAACCTGAAAATGAACTTACAAAATAAAAACTCAGCCTTTTGTTTAAAATGTGAAATCCATTTGCCAATTGACTGATAAAACCAAACTCAAGTATTTGTCTGATAATTCCTTTTACATTTTCTATACGAGTTGCTCTCAAATACCTTATCAAAACTGCAAAACTTAATAAAGCACCCATGCCATAAGAAAGCATTAAAGAGTTTAAATACGAACTAAATTCGTGTTTTCCCTCACCATAAAGAAAATATAAAAATGCAAACAGCAATACGCTAATCTGAATGGTAAAAACAATATTGTACTGCTTTATTTTTCCTTTCCCAATTAAAAGATTGTAATGAGTTTGCATTAATGCGTTCAGAAAAGCAAGTAGTAAAATAGTTGTTTCCAGATTATTAGGAATTACAGTGAGATAAAAATCAAGGAATAAATTAGCCAGCAGAAGAAATACTAATGAAAACAGGAGAAGTACAATAATAATCCAAGAATAAGAGATAAGTAGCAGTGCTGTTTGGTTTAATCGCGAAGCAAAATAGATTAATCCACCGCCTCCCAAAAGGTCGATAAAAATTTGAATAATTGTTATGGCCACCAGCACAAGACCAATAATACCAAGTCCTTCGCTACCGATAAGCCTGCCAATAAGTACCAAAATAACTAAATTGAATACTGCATTTAGTATTCTGGTTCCGGTTGTGCCTAGTATTTTGTTTACCATTTTGCTAAAAACGCAAAGATATAATTATTGTTGTTGCCTTTAAGTTGGAACAATGGAATGGATCAGAGAGGATGTGTCACTCTTTTAATCATTTTAAAAACCCAATAAATAGACAAAATACACGTTTCAAAATAATAATTGCCCAATCTGAAAGTCAGAGGATGATATTTTTTATTTTTGAAGCGTGAAGTTAAGCATAATCATTGTCAACTATAATGTTGAATATTTTCTCGAACAATGCCTTTTATCGGTGCGTAAAGCCGTGAATGGTGTTGAAGCGGAAGTTATTGTTGTTGACAACGACTCTGTGGATGGCTCATGCCCAATGGTCAAAAAGAAGTTCCCTGAAGTTACTCTCATTGAAAACAAGGACAACAAAGGATTTTCGAGTGCTAATAACCAGGGTATAAAAATTTCAAAGGGAGAATATGTTTTGCTGCTCAACCCCGACACCGTGGTTGAAGACGACACCTTTATTAAGATAGTTGAGTTTATGGATGCGCATGCCGATGCGGGTGCACTTGGAGTAAAAATGGTCGATGGCTCAGGTAAGTTTCTGCCTGAATCAAAAAGGGGACTTCCAACACCCACAACTGCTTTTTATAAAATGTCGGGCATTTCATCGCTTTTTCCAAGATCAAAACGCTTTTCAAAATACCATTTGGGCTTTCTCGATGAAAATGAAACCCATAAAGTAGAAATTTTGGCAGGTGCTTTTATGCTGTTGCGGAAAAGTGTTTTGGATAAAATTGGCTTACTCGACGAAGACTTTTTTATGTATGGTGAAGACATTGATTTATCTTACAGGGTAATAAAGGCAGGCTACAACAACTATTATTTTCCGAAAACCAGAATAATCCACTACAAAGGAGAAAGCACCAAAAAGAGTAGTGTGAATTACGTATTGGTATTTTACAATGCCATGGTAATTTTTGCAAAAAAACATTTCACACAAAAAAATGCCAGTGCATTTGCAAGTCTTATAAAAGTTGCTGTTTATTTTAGGGCTTTTATTGCAATTTTATCAAGAATATTTAACAGACTAAGCCTTCCATTTATTGATGGGATAGTTCTTTATGGTGGTGTTTTTCTAATTAAAACACTTTGGGGAAGGAGTTTTATCTATTCCGAAGGTGGGAATTACCCCTTGTTTTTAGTTACTGCAGTACTTCCAACCTATGTGCTTATTTGGCTACTCTCGGTTTATTTTGCTGGCGGCTACGACCGACCCGTTAAGATAAGGAATTCAATTACAGGGCTTTTGGCCGGAAGCATAGTAATACTTGTTTTGTATGCCCTTCTTCCCGAATCACTTAGATTTTCGCGTGCCTTGATACTTTTAGGCTCCGTATGGGGAACGGCTGCGTTGCCTCTAATCAGGTTGCTGCTTTACAAATTGAATGTACCATGGGTACAGATGGGGGAGAAGGAAAAAAAACGTTTTATAATAATTGGTGAAAAGAATGAGGCTGCAAGGGTAACAAAACTTCTTGAAGAGTCTTTTTTGAAACCAGAGTTTCTTGGACTTGTGTATCCCGACGATATTAAAGCAAATGACGAAAACTACATTGGCAATATCTCTCAGGTAAAAGACATTATTAATATTTATAAGATTGATGAAATTATTTTCTGCTCAGCAGATATAAAACATCATACTATTATAGATAAAATGGCCGAATGGCAAAACGAAAATATCGATTTTAAAATAGCCCCTGAAGATGGACTTTCAATAATTGGTTCAAATTCAATTCATACACGTGGCGACCTTTATACCATTGGAATTAATGCAATAGGAACCACGCCAAACAGGCGCAACAAAAGGGTGTTTGATTTCTTTTTTAGTGCTTTGCTTATCCCGCTCATGCCTTTACTTATGGTATTTCAAAAAAAACCTTTGGGCTTTGTAAGAAATATTTTTCAGGTTTTAATTGGAAAGAAATCATGGGTAGGATATTATTTACCAGAGAATTCCACAACTCAATTACCAAAGGTAAAACCTTCTGTTTTAAGCCCACTTGATGGGATGAAATCGACAACAAACAACCAAAAAATTATTGACGATCTTAACCTACTTTATGCCCGTGATTACAATATTCTAAAGGATCTGAACATTGTATTTTATGCTTTTCGTGATTTAGGTAAATAAAGCACGTTTTTTAAATCTGTTTTTTACATATTTTTGCAACCTAATTTAAAATAAAGTTCATAAAAATAATTATCCCTATGTTATACCGCAGGCATTTAAGGATTAAGGCTCTTCAATCGCTTTACGCTTATTTTTCAGGAGGACAGGAAGATTTAATTTCAGGTGAAAAACAACTCCTTTCGAGCATTAACAAATTATATGAACTTTTTATTTACCAAATTTCCTTTTTATACGAGGTCAAGCGATTTGCAGAAAACCGTATAGAAGAAAGCAAAAAAAAATTCTATCCAACCGAAGAAGATTTAAACCCAAATCTTAAGTTTATAAATAATAGGTTTTTTAAGCATTTAGAAACCAATATTGACTTCCTTAAAAAAGAAGAACTCTATAAAGTTAATTGGGCTGATGAACAGGAGATTGTAAGGAAATTCTACATGAACCTTCAGGAATCAGGTTTCTATAAAAATTATATGGAAAATGAGGTTTCAAATCTTGACGAAGACAAGAAGTTGATTATTAAAATAATTGACAGGCTACTGGCTCCTTTTGATTTGCTTCAATCTATATATTCTGAGAAAAGTGTTTATTTTGTTGATGGTTACGATTTAGTAAATATTTTATTAATAAAATATGTCGATTCTATTAACAAAAAAAGTAATGAGAACACTAAAATGCCACCATTACTGAAAACTGAAAACGACCCTATAAACTCTGATTTGGAGTTTGTGAAAAAACTCTTCCGTAAGGTTATTTTAAACAACGAAGAAAACGACAATTTAATAAAACCCAAAACAAAAAACTGGGAATATGATCGCATTCCACTCCTTGATCTTATTTTAATAAAAATGGCCATTACCGAGTTTGAGTATATGGATGAAGTGCCTGTAAAGGTTACACTAAATGAATATATTGAATTAACAAAATACTTTAGCGTGACCAAAAGCAGAACCTTTATTAACGGTATTCTGGATAAACTAATCCAGGAGTTAAAAGAAAATGGAAGAGTCAAGAAACTAGGAAAGGGTCTAATAAATTAAGCCCTTTCACAATTCCAAACAATAAATTTCAGTTCAACTAGAACTTATAAAGTCCGTCATCAATAAGTTTATCAGCAATTCTTCTTCTTGCCTCCTTAACATTTATTGATTGTGCTTTAGTAAGTATTCCCATTGCATTACAAAGTATCACTTTCTGTTTGCCTTCAGCAAATGAGCCTATAGTATCAAATCCTGATTTATAAACACTTCCTGCAGTATCCTGAGTTAAAACATCAAGTATATCTTTATAGTAACTTATGTTGGTTTTAAGTGCGTTCTTCTCAAGTTTATTTACCCTTAATAATGTTGATTCGAGGATATAAATATTCATAATCATATCAGAAATATTCATTAAAATCTCCTCCTCAAACATTAGTTTACGTTTAAAAGTATTCTGAACAACCGGTAAAAGCATAAGTACCGCTTTTTTCAGATTCTTTACGTAAGCATATTTAATTTGGTAATAATCGTCCCCTGAATTGATATCTACCATCTCCATGTCATCAATACTATCCAGCACTTCCTGAGCGGCTTCAAATAAATCTATTTTATGTTTTAAACCCTTCTTTAAAGTAGAGTCTACAGTAATAAGTCTGTTAATTTCATTTGTACCCTCAAAGATTCTGTTTATTCGCGAATCCCGGTAGGAGCGATCGGCAGGTGCTTCAGAAGAAAATCCCATTCCACCAAAAATTTGTACCATTTCATCAACAATGTAATCTAATGATTCAGAGCCATATACTTTGAGTAATGCACATTCAGGTTCAAATTCGGCAACACCCTCAATATTTGCTTCCCCATAGGTTTTCCCATCAGTCATCATCTGGTTTATGGTGTCTTCCATGTCTTTGCTTGCGCGATAAACTGCCGATTCGGTAGCAAACATTTTAATAATTTGCTCACCCATTTTGTGTTTTATTGCACCAAACTCAGAAAGGAAAGAACCAAATTGTTTACGTTCGTTTGCATAAGTAACAGAATGATTAATTGCTCTTCGCATGCTACCAATTACTGTTGCGCCCAATTTAATACGTCCTATATGCAAAATATTCAATGCAATACGGAAACCCGTTCCTCTTCTTCCAAGTAGGTTTTCTACAGGAACTTTTACATCATTAAAGAATATTTGGCGGGTTGACGACCCTTTAATACCCATTTTATGTTCTTCAGGATTCATTGTAATACCCTCTGAGTCAGCGTCAACAAGAAAGGCACTCAATACTCTATCGTTATCAATTTTTGCGAATACGGTTAGCAGGTCGGCAAACCCACCATTTGTAATCCACATTTTCTGTCCATTTAATATGTAATGTTTTCCATCTTCAGTTAAAACTGCTTTTGAAGTACCTGCATTTGCATCAGATCCTGCGTTTGGCTCAGTTAAACAATATGCTGCCAGTTTATTGCCTGTTGCCAAATCTGTCAGATATTTATCTTTTTGCTTATCTGTGCCATAGTAGGCCAGGGGCAAGGTACCAATTCCGGTGTGTGCCATAAAGGCAACTGAGAATGAATAGGCAGAACCCATAGCTTCATTTGCCCTCATATTAGTTAAAAAGGATTGACCAAATCCAGCATATTCTTCTGGTATTGAAACACCTAACAAACCTAATTCGCCTGCTTTTTTTAGAAGAGATGGCATTAGCCCTTCTTCATGATTATCGAGAGCCTGAAAGTGTGGTACTATCTCTGTTTCAATAAAATCAGAACAAGTTTCAGCAATCATATTTTGCTCTTCATCAAACTCTTCAGGAATAAATACATCCTTAATATCTACTTCTTTTAAAAGGAATTCTCCTCCTCTAATTACCGGTTTCATATCCATAACAATTATCTTTTAAAAAATCTTGGCAAAGATAAAATTAATGCTTTGCAAAAAAAATCAAATAAAAAAAGGCTGCCAATAGATTTTGAACAGCCTTTTTTTATTTCACTTAAACTTATTTCTTCTTAATTATTTTTATCGTAATCTTATCTTTCTTTGAGTCGTGTCCAATATTTATGGAATCACCATCTTTGATAGAGGATTTAATAATTTCCTCTGCAAGAGAATCTTCTATATGCTTTTGTATGGCACGTTTTAATGGTCTGGCACCAAACTGCTCATCCCAACCATTGTCGATAAGATAATCTTTTGCTTTTGTACTAACTTTTATTTTGTAGCCCAATTCAGCAACACGGTTAACAAGATACTTTAATTCGATATCAATAATTTTATGGATTGCATCCCTGTCAAGAGATTCAAAAATTACAACATCATCTATCCTGTTCAGAAACTCTGGAGCAAATGCACGCTTCAGTGCATTTTCGATAACTCCTTTGGTATGACTAATCTTACTTGCTTTTTTTGCTTCAGTAGTAAACCCAACTCCCTGTCCAAAGTCCTTTAACTGCCTTGAACCAATATTAGATGTCATAATAATTATTGTATTCTTAAAATCTACTTTACGACCAAAACTATCAGTTAGTACTCCATCGTCAAGCACTTGCAAGAGCAAGTGAAAAACATCGGGATGTGCTTTTTCAATCTCATCCAAAAGAACTATTGAATAAGGTTTGCGCCTTACTTTTTCGGTAAGTTGTCCGCCTTCTTCATAACCAACATATCCAGGAGGGGCACCCACAAGCCGCGATACTGCAAACTTTTCCATATACTCACTCATGTCAATCCTTATAAGGGCATCCTCGGTATCGAAAAGAAATTTAGCCAACATTTTTGCCAGGTACGTTTTTCCAACACCTGTTGCTCCAAGAAAAATAAATGAGCCAATTGGTTTTTTGGGATCTTTAAGCCCAGCTCTGTTTCTTCTAATTGCTTTTACAACCTTTAAAACTGCGTTATCCTGACCAATAATTTCCTTTTGGAGTTCCTTCTCCATATTTATCAGTTTATTGCTTTCAGATTGGGCAATATTAGTAAGTGGGATACCCGTCATCATTGCAACAACTTCTGCAACATTTTCTTCGTCTACAATTTCTCTATGGATTTTTGCATCTTCCTCCCACTTTTTCTTGGCATTTTCCAGTTCGTCACTATACCTTCTCTCCAAATCTCTAAACTGCGCTGCTTCTTCAAATTTTTGACTTTTAATGGCAAGAGTTTTTTTCGTTTTCAATTCTTCAATTGCACCTTCCAGATTAATTACCTCAGAAGGTACATGAATATTGCTAATGTGAACTCGTGCCCCAGCTTCGTCGAGGGCATCGATAGCCTTATCCGGCAAATGACGATCACTAATATAACGGTTAGTCAATTGTACGCATGCATGTATGGCTTCAGGTGAATATTTTACCAAATGATGATCCTCGTACTTTTCCTTAATATTGTTTAGTATTTCAACCGTTTCTTCAGCAGTGGTGGCCTCAATAAGAACTTTTTGAAATCTTCTTTCCAGTGCCCCATCTTTTTCAATATGCTGACGGTATTCATCTAAGGTTGTAGCACCAATGCATTGCAGTTCGCCACGTGCCAAAGCAGGTTTAAACATATTGCTGGCATCGAGTGAGCCGGATGCATTACCTGCTCCTACAATTGTATGAATCTCATCTATAAACAAAATAATATCGGGGTTCTTAGTCAATTCATTTAGAACTGCTTTCATTCTTTCTTCAAACTGTCCTCGGTATTTTGTACCAGCAACTAACGAAGCCAGATCAAGAGTTATAACTCGTTTATTAAAAAGAGCCCTCGACACTTTACGTTCAACAATCCTTAATGCCAAGCCCTCAGCAATGGCCGATTTACCAACACCCGGTTCTCCAATTAAAATTGGATTATTCTTTTTCCTACGACTTAATATCTGTGATATTCTTTCAAGTTCTTTTTCCCTGCCAACAATAGGGTCTAGCCGACCTTCCTCAGCATATTTCGTAAGATCGCGTCCAAAATTATCCAATACAGGGGTTTTTGATTTTGGGTTAGCAGGTTTTTTTGCTTTACTACCAAATCCACTTCCCATACCGCCACCTTCAGCAGGCTCATCTTCAGTAGGATCAGGTATTGATGCACTTGGTTCAATAAGATCAGGATAGTCCTCTTTTTCTTTTTTAATTGATGTCAATTCCTGCTTAAGTCCTTTATAATCAACCCCAAGACTGTTTAGTTTGGAGGTGGCAATATTATTTTCATCTTTTAATATAGCCAACAAAAGATGCTCAGTACCAATAAGATCACTATTAAACACCCTTGCTTCTAAATAAGTTAGTTTAAGGGCTTTTTCGGCCTGTTTTACAAGCGGAATATTTTCTTGGGTAATACTTGTTCCTGCAGGATTTTTTATACTATCCTCTATATTCTTTTTGCATTTTTCAACTTCTACACCAAAAAACTTTAAGAGTTGAACTGCCATTCCGTTGCCTTCCCTTATTATTCCAAGCAACAAATGTTCAAGTCCTATATAATTATTTCCCAATCTTACCGCTTCTTCCCGGCTGTACGACAGCACATCTTTTACACGTTTAGAAAATTTTGCTTCCATATTTATTTATTTAATTGCAAAACTACACAATACTAAAGTACCTTGTGAAGGTTTAACAAAATTTCAATCCATCTTTCTCAAATCAAAAGTAGAAATCATACTAATAATGAAACTTATAGATGCTCAATTTTGTTAACAGAAGCATGTTAAAATAAAATCAACTAAGCCCTTATAAATAATAGGTCTATTTGAGCTAAATTCATTACCTTTGCCACCTATTTTATTATAACAAAATAAATCATAATTTTTTTTGATGGAGAATGTATTTGAAGGAGAAAGAATAGTAAAGGTAAACATCGAAAATCAGATGAAGTCAGCCTATATCGACTACTCAATGTCGGTAATTGTTTCAAGGGCTCTTCCTGATGTAAGAGATGGACTAAAACCTGTTCACCGTAGAGTTTTATTTGGGATGCACGAATTAGGAGTTTTCTCAAACCGACCATATAAAAAATCAGCAAGAATAGTAGGGGAAGTATTAGGAAAGTATCACCCTCATGGCGACACATCAGTTTATGATTCCATGGTACGTATGGCTCAGGATTGGTCGCTACGATATCCTTTGGTTGAAGGACAAGGTAACTTTGGTTCCATTGATGGAGATAATCCGGCGGCAATGCGTTATACAGAGGCAAGGCTCAGGAAGATTGCTGAAGAAATGCTTGTTGATATTGATAAAGATACCGTTGACCATCAACTCAACTTTGATGATACTTTAAAAGAACCAACTGTTTTACCAACCCAAATTCCAAACCTGTTGATTAATGGGGCTTCTGGAATTGCTGTTGGTATGGCTACAAATATGCCACCCCATAATCTCTCACAGGTTATTGATGCTACAATTGTTTACATTGAGGATAATGAAATTGGAGTTACTGAACTTGCAAAAATTGTTCAGGCCCCTGACTTCCCCACAGGAGGAATAATTTATGGCTACGAAGGTGTTATTAATGCTTTTGAGACTGGTAGGGGAAGAGTAATGATGCGCGGCGATATTACAGTTGAAGAAACATCAACAGGACGCGAAAGGCTTATTGCCAACTCTATACCATATATGGTAAACAAGGCAGAAATGATCAGAAAGACTGCTGATTTGGTAAATGAGAAAAAACTTGATGGCATTTCTGATATAAACGATGAATCGGATAGAAATGGTATGAGGATAGTTTATGATTTAAAAAGAGATGCTATTCCAAGCATTGTCATGAACAAACTTTACCAAATGACAGCTCTTCAAAGTTCATTTAGTGTAAATAATATTGCATTGGTGAAAGGACGCCCTAAAATGCTGAATCTTAAGGATATGATTCATTATTTTGTTGAGCACAGGCATGAAGTTGTTGTTAGAAGGACTGAATATGACCTTAAAGAAGCTCAGAAAAAAGCACATATTCTTGAAGGATTACTGATTGCATTGGATAATCTGGATGAAGTAATTGCACTAATCAGAGCATCAAAAACTCCTGAGGAAGCCAGAAACGGACTTATCGAAAGATTTGAACTAAGTGAACTTCAGGCAAGGGCAATACTTGATATGCGTCTTCAAAAACTTACCGGACTTGAAAGAGATAAAATTAAAGCTGACTATGATGAACTTCAAAAACTAATCATTAGGCTTAATGAAATTCTTGCAAGCAAGGAAGTTAGGATGGAAATTATTAAAAATGAACTTCTTTCAATTAAAGAAAGATTTGGCGATGAGCGTAAAAGTAAAATAGTTTATACCGCTGAAGATATTAGTCTTGAAGATGTTATACCTGATGAGAAGGTTGTAATAACTATCTCACGTATGGGTTATATTAAGCGTACACCTCTTACTGAATACAGAGTTCAGAATAGGGGAGGGCGTGGCTCGCGAGGAAGTACAACGCGTAACGAAGATTTCCTTGAACATCTGTTCATTGCTACTAATCATAATTACCTATTGCTTTTTACTGAGCAGGGTAAAGTATTTTGGTTGCGTGTTTTTGAAATTCCTGAAGGCTCTAAAATTTCAAAAGGAAGAGCAATCCAGAATTTAATAAATATCCCTAAGGATGACGTTGTAAAGGCTTATATTAATGTTAAAAGCATTAAGGATGAGGAATATGTAAATAGTAATTATATACTTCTGGCCACAAAAAAGGGAACTATCAAAAAAACTTCACTTGAATCATATTCCCGTCCAAGGAAAAATGGAATAAATGCCATTACAATTAGAGAAGGGGATGAGTTACTTGAAGCTAAAATGACTAGTGGAAGCAGCGAAGTAATTCTTGCAAAAAAATCGGGAAAGGCAATTAGGTTTAACGAATCCGCTGTGCGACCAATGGGAAGAAATGCTGCCGGTGTTCGTGGGGTACGACTGGAAAATGATAAAGATGAATTAATAGGTATGATTTGTATTGAAAACGAAGAGCATAATATACTTGTTGTTTCAGAAAAAGGTTATGGGAAACGCTCTAAGCTTGAAGATTATCGAGTTACAAATAGGGGAGGGAAAGGAGTAAAAACTATAAACGTTACTGAAAAGACTGGTTCTCTTATTGCAATAAAAGATGTTACCGAACTAGACAACCTTATGATTATCAACACATCAGGAATTACAATTAGGATGTCGGTGAGTGATATGCGCATAATGGGCAGAGCCACACAAGGAGTTAAACTAATTAGGCTAGGAGAGGAAGATGAGATTGCTGCTGTGGCAAAAATTGAAATAACTGATGAAGACTTAATTGATGAGGAAGTTTCAGATATAGAAAATTCTGAAGAGGGGAAAATTGACAATGAAGATAGTTCTTCAAATCAAAATACTGAAATTGAATAGACCTTTTATTACTTCTAAATAAGGGCATAATATTTGGAGTAAGTTGAATATAAATATATTTGCATTTCATAATAAAAAATAGTTAAGATGAAAAAGATTGCGTTATTATTAGGCTTAAGTATGATTTTGAGTATTGGATTTTCTCAAAGTTTTGAAAGAACAAGTGCCTATAATTACAACAAAGATGGAAAACTTGATAAGGCAAAAGAGGCTATTGACAAAGCCTGTGTTCATGCAAAAACAATGAACGATGCAAAAACCTGGCTTTATAAAGGAGAGATTTATTACAATATTGCATCTAGTCCGTTGCCAGCGTATAAAGAGTTAGACAATAATGCCGCAATAGTTGCTTACGAAGCTCTTAAAAAAGCAAAGGAACTAGACGTAAAAGGTAAAAGCACCAGCCAAATTAATGGACAATTGCAGAATCTTGTAAATATTTTTTATCAAAACGGAGGACAAAAATTTAAAGAAGCCAGTAGTTTGTCAGATGAAGAAATGAATGAGAAATATGCGGGTGCCATTACAGATTTTGAATATGCTTTTAAAATTTCAGAAGATGCAGGTCAGTTTGATACTATTGCCGCTTTCAATATTGGAATGGCAGGAGTGATGTCTGATAATCCTGAAGTAGCCGCTGAATATTTACAAAAATGTGTTGATGTTGATTTTCCTGACCCAAGGGTTTATATGTTTTACAATCGTTCGGTTAAGCAATTAGGCGACACTGTTAGAGCACTAGAAATTTTAAAAACAGGAAGAGAGAAGTTTCCAAACGAACTTAGTCTGTTACTAGAAACTGCCCAGATTTTCCTTGAAAAAGGTGAAACAGAAAAACTTCAAGAAATTTTACTTTCAGCAATAGAAAAGGATCCTACAAATGCTAATTTATTTTTCTTATTGGGAAAGACTTACGACGACCAAAGTGATGTTGTAAGTGCTGAAAAATATTATAAGAAAGCTGCAGAGGTAAATCCTGAATTTTTCGAAGCTTATTATAATATAGGTGCTATTTATGTAAATAAGGCAGCAGAACTTCAAAGCAAGGCCAATGATCTTCCTTTGGATGCTATGAAGGAATATGATGAAATTACTAGCGAGGCAGATGAAAATTTGAAAAATGCTGTACCTTGGTTAGAAAAATCACTTGAACTTAACCCTGAGGATATATTTACACTTACTGCTTTAAAAGAAGCTTACGCACGACTTAAGATGAACGATAAACTTGAGGAGTTAAACAAATAGTTTAATAATTTAAGTTTTTATAGAACATAAAAAAAGGGGAGATGATAATTACATTTCCCCTTCTTTATTTATTTCCTATTTAACATAATATTAATTATAGGACATTTTCTCTATTCTTATTTGCGTTTCTTTTTTTTACCTTTTCCTGAGCCACTACGTCGAGATGTTTCAAACTCATCAGCCTCCTTCATCAACGATTGCCAGTCATCTACTTTTTCTCCGGTAATTTCAAGCGTTGTTTTATAATCACCCTTAGATATTTCAATCTTTTGAATTGACTTTCCAAGATTCTCTTCAATTTCTGTCAACAAATATTTTTCTTCTTCACTGCAAAAAGAAACTGCTTGTCCTTTTTCACGCCCTCTGCCAGTACGTCCAACACGGTGAACATAATTATCAGAAGTTTCAGGCATATCGTAGTTTACAACAAAATCTACATTTGGTATATCAATTCCCCTGGCACTTACGTCAGTAGCAATTAAAACTTTTAATTCTCCACTTCTAAAATTCTTCATTGTTTGTTCGCGCTCTTCCTGCAATCTATCGCTGTGGATAGTATCAGTAACAATCGTAACCCTTTCCATGGCCTTCTTCACACGCTCAGCCCTTACTTTGGTTCTTACAAAAACTAATATCTTCTTTTCAGGATTATCTTTTATCAAACTTTCTAAAAAGAAACGCTTATCGTCCATTTCAATAAAAGCAATGGCATGTTCAATATTTTTTGCTACCGGATCCTTTGGCGAAATCTGAATGCGGATGGCATCGTTAACCAAAGAATATGCAAGTTTCTTAATTTTAGGACTAATGGTTGCAGAAAAGAATAATGTTTGACGCCTCTTGGGGATATGCTTCATTAAATCGCGGATATCTGTAATAAACCCACGGTCGAGCATGTGGTCGGCTTCGTCCAAAACTAATATTTGTACACCTTTTAAATTTAATGCGCCCTGACTTACCAAATCAAACATTCTGCCCGGAGTGGCTATCACAATATCAACACCTTTGTTCAACTTCTCAATTTGTGGCTCCTGCTCTACCCCACCGTGAATACAAAAACTAGTAACTCTGGTATTTTCACCCAAGGTATTAAAAACAGATTCCGTTTGTAATGCCAACTCGTGTGTTGGTGCCATAACCAGGCATTTTACTCCTTCATTACGACCTGTTTTATTTCGTTCCTGTAAAAGATGCAAAATTGGAATGGCAAATGCGGCAGTTTTACCTGTACCAGTTTGAGCAATTGCCAATACGTCCTCCCCTTTTAATATAGGTGGAATGGATTTGTATTGAATATCAGTAGGTTTTTTATAACCTAGTTTGGCTATGCTGGTTTTAATGCCTTCGGCTATGCGGTATTCTTGGAATTTCATACAAAATAATTAGGTGGCAAAGATAAGGATTACAAATCATCATTGGTTTGCAAAATTACCACATTGTTGTCGTTTAAGTATTTACGCGTTTTACTACACAATGGACCTGAGATAATAAGGCTGATATCTATTTTAGGGTTTACTGAACGGATTTGATTTACTACTTCCATTATTTGCAAACCATCCTTCATTATTATTCTTGATTTCCGCTGTTTTAATATTCCCAGATGATTATTGGATATTTCAACAATCTTCACCCGTTTGCCCACATTATAATCGAGTGGGTTTAATAATTTATAGTCTTTCATTCTTCGTCAATTACTTCTTTAACACGTCCTATTTGTCCATCTTCAAGGCGCACTTTAATGCCATGGGGATGGTTTGCCGATTTTGTAAGGATTTTATCAACTATGCCTTCGGTTAACTCTCCGTTGCGCTGGTCTTTCTTTAAAACAATATTAACCAACATTCCAACTTCTATATTTTTCCTAATCGTTCCTTGCATATTGTTATTGATGATTAATTAGTTTTCTCTTGATTCTTTCATCCTGACTCCTAATTCCCTCTTAATTTTGTTTCTTAAGCATTAATACAAACGGTATTGCCCCCAAAGCTAAAAGTGATGATATTAAATAAGTAGTTTCCAACCCTAACCAATCACCTAATAAACCGGCAAAAAGCACAGCAGTGGCCGATGCTAGAAAATTAAGAGTCATATAAATACTATTCATAAAAACAGGCAGGCTTTTTGAAGTATCCTGAACCAAGGCCATAAGAACCGGTCCAGGAGAAAAGACAAAAAAGCCTAACAGTACCAGAAATACAAAACTCACCCAACCAGTTGAACTCACAAATAAAAACATCATAATTGGCGACAAAACACTAATAATCAGAAGAGTTGTTTTCCTTCCTAGTTTATCAGAAATACTTCCTGAAAGGATAGTGCCCACCGCACCAGCCAACTGAAAAACAGCCAATGCTGAATTTGCAAACCATAGGGTCTCCCCTTTCTCGGTATAGAAATAAGTGGGTAAAAATGCTGTAAGACCCGATTTCATTATAGCCCTGAACAATGTTATTCCCACCAATATCATAAAAAACGGGAGATATTTTTTAATTGTCTTTAAATATTGTGGCTTCTCAGTTTCGCCTTTCTTAAAACTATCAGATATTTTGATATTTCTTAGTTTTAAAAACAAGATAAACGAAGCAATCAGACCAAAAGGAATAAGTTTCCATGTTCCTTCAAGCCCCCAGTAAGTAACAGCAGCAGTAATAATTAATGGGCCTAGAGTACGCGCCATTTCGCCTCCAAACATAAAAAAACTCATGCCCCTGCCTGTATAGTTTCCTGAAAGTCTTTTAATCATTACAGGAGAAGGAACATGGAAAACAGCACTACTAACCCCCATTACAAAAAGTAAAACAGAAACTATTGTAAATGAGGGTGCTACACCCAACAGACTCATACTTACAGCTGTAATTGCCGGAGTAATAATAATGAAATATCTTGCTGCTGTTTTTTCGGCAATCATGCCAATAAATGGGTTTAGCAGCCATGGAATCCTCATTATCAAATCCCATAGGGAAGCCATTGCTAGAGTAATCCCAAATTTTTCAATTAGCAGAGGACGTAAAGGTGCAAGAAACGATGAATAAATATCGTGAAGCATGTGTGAGGCTGAAACCAGCAGCACATTGGATGTTTGAAATTTATTTGTTTTGTCAGACTTTGTCATTACTGAATTAAAAGTTTGCAAAAGTAATCTCTTTCTTCAGATTTAATCTTAATAAAATAAATACCTTTTTTCGGGAAATCAATACTTGGTTCCAGTTTCTCTACTCTTTATTAATTTTTAGCAAACTCCTACCCTATTTTTTTACTTGTCACCAATACTTTTGCCAAAATATCAGTTATTTCATCGGTACTAACTATAGATAGATTTAACACTAAATACTATAATAATTAAAATGAATAACTGCCTATTCATTTTAAGAACCTTATTAAACTACTTTTATCAGAAAAAAAGCAGACAACCATTGTTACTTAAATATTTGTTTATCTAACTAATACTTTGTTAACAAACTGTTTTTGTTTTGAGGTAAACATTATAAAATAGATTCCCTTTTCAGGAAACTCAATGTTCATTTCAATTTCTTCACCTTTGAAATAATCTCTATTAAACTTTTGGTAATGCACAACCTGACCTCTGATATCCAGAACCTTGAGTTCAAGATTGCTTAAGTCTTCATTAAGATACATATTAAACTTACCATCGTTAGGATTTGGCTGAATACCAATAACAATATTCTCTTCAGGAGTTTCGTCAACACCAATTGCACATTCATTAAAGTCGAAGAAAATTGTAATACCTCCATCATTTGAACAGCCTGTTTCGCCATCAAGAACGTGTACATTGTGGGTTTGGAAATCGATCCAACTACCATTAGTTATCGACATATATTCTCTGTCAGTTTGTCCTGAAGGCGTCCAAAAATACTCTGTTTCCAAAGGTGGGTATTCAGACCCTGACCAGGCATCAAGAAAAACAGAATCTCTAACACAGGCTTTAATTGTATCTGGTCTGTACCAATCCATATTTTCAGGTTTTAAATTAATAACCGGCAATTGATTGACATAAACAGGAAGTGATGTAGTAAAAACACCTCCATCATCATCCGTTAATGTAAGCATATACGAAAGAGTATAGTCAGGGAAATCGGAGAAACTATCTTCAGTCCATGTATCACCAGTTGTATTTGACCATGAATATTCATAGTTTCCACTACCACCACTGGCATTAGCCGAAATAAATACTACCGAACCTCTACAAATAGTGTCAGGGTTTGCAAAAGGCAATGCGCTTAATGCGTCGCCGGGCTCATAAACATTTATTAAAACCTCTGATTGGTTAGATGTACAATTATGTGCATCACTAATATTAAGTGAATATTCTTGAGGTGCATTAAGTGGAACTGTTGTTGGATTAGCAATATCATTTTGAACCAACTGACCGGCGGGTTCCCAAACATAATTGTAGGGGGGAGTTCCACTTGAGCCCTCTCCTTCTAAAACTGTGGTAGAACCCATAACAATAAGTTGATTAATACCTGCATCGGCAATTGGGTTTGCCATAAACGTAACATTAATTGTATCCCGGTTATAACAATTATCATCAACGCCAATCTCTGCCCAATATTCACCTGTAGTTGCAACACTTATTGTTCTTGACGTTTCACCATTGCTCCACAAATACGAATCGAAACCTTCTCCTGCATCTAAAAATAAGGTCTCCCCATCGCAAAGAGTTGAATCGGCACCAAGGTCTATTTCTGGTTTGTCGCCAACAATTACAAGATGATTAACACCTATTTCAATTCCTTCAATCCAGACGGTTAACGAAACAGCATATAAACCTGTTGCAGTAAATGTGTGAAGTGGATCGTTCAATACTGAGATGTTATCATCTCCAGAATTAGGATCACCAAAACTCCACAAAACTGAGTCAGGTTCCTGCGATGAATTTTCATAAAATTGAGTTGGAACAGTGAAACAAGGTTGGTCGTTATAAAAACCGGCATTAAAACTAAAAAACGACTGTATAAATGGTGGAAGTCCCCAGCGGCTGTTTCTTCCTCCAAGGCTTACTGAACCGTATTCAAAATTACAATCTTCTCCATAGGTATTTGGCTGATTAATTCTTGATAAAGAACCATTACCATTCATGGCAACATAAATACGATTATCAGGCCCAAGTTGTAATGCACCTTCGGTACCCGATGAAATAACATATTTTGAAGCAATTATATCACCTATTGTTCCTGCTTCCAAATCAAATTGTGACAATTCTTTAATACTATTAGTTTTCCATGTATTTACATACAACAATTTACCATCAGGAGAAAATTCTATCCCATAAGGTTCGCCACCAAAACCGGGAATTAACCTTGCATTAGTAACCTTTCCTGATATATTGTTAAAGTCAAATATTTCAACTGAATGAAGACCTGCATTGGCTTTGGCCAACACTTCACCATTAGGTGAAACTTTCATATAACCTTTGGCATTATGTATTGATCCATTAATTAAAACTCCAACTTCACTAATAATTGGTGTATGATTTACACCATTATTGGTAATCAAGTAAGAATAAATATGATTTGTTTCCCACTTTTGAGTAATTACCCAGGTATCGAAACCATTATTATGACCAACAGCAGTAACCTTTTCACACATTGGAGTTGTTAGGTTTATATTTTTTACAGTATCCACAACATCACCTTTCCATCCTAAAAGATCCATGTCAACCAATGAATAATTAATTCCATAAGTACCACCATTTCCATGTGCAACGTCGTCAATTGTAAAGATGTAATAAAGATTACCACTTGCAGGTTTTGGTATAATAATACCTGATTGCGAACTTGAGGGATCTCCTTTCAACCCAAAACCATTAGGCATCTGTAGGTGATTACGATTCCAAACCTGTATTCCGTCGGTATAAAACCTCAATGCACCGTTTGACGATGAAATGGATGAGCAGCCCTCCATGGTACTTAAAACACCATTTGTAAGAGCAACTGGTGAACCGGATCCAAAATTGAGACCAGCTTCCTCACCAAAATACCAAAAGTTGGCTTCTTTCTGGGCAAATAGGCTAGTAGTGCTAATAATTAATAATAAAAATAAGATCCTTTTCATTCTATAAAATGTGTTTTGATTGATTGCTACGAAACTACAAAAAAAAGCCGATGGAAACTATCCACCGGCTTAAGTTCTTATTAACTACCTTTTTTATTTCAGGATTCCTTTTCCAATTACAACACGTTGCACCTGATTAGTTCCTTCATAAATCTGGCAAAGTTTAGCATCGCGCATCATCTTTTCAACAAGGAAATCTTCTGAATAGCCATCACCAGCCATAACCTGTACTGCATCAGTAGTAACTTTCATTCCCACATCCGAAGCATATAGTTTAGACATTGCTGAAAGCAGATTAGCACTTTTCTGCTTAGTGTCATATGCCCATGCAGCATTCCAAGTTAAAAGACGAGCAGCCTCAATTTCCGTAGCCATATCAGCAAGCATAAAACTTACTCCCTGATTTACAGTTACTGGTTTGCCAAACTGAATACGGTTTTTACCCCAATTTAGTGCGGTCTCGTAAGCTTCGCGAGCATTACCAATTGCAAGAGCAGCAACACCGGTGCGGGTACGTTCAAATGTTTTCATTGCAAATAGGAAACCATGACCTTCTCCACCAATTCGGTTTTCAACTGGTATTTCCACATCGTGAAACTTAAACTCAGTTTGAACCGATGCTTTTTGCCCCATCTTGTTCATATCAGCAACTTGTTCTACTCCTGGAGAATCAGTAGGTACTACAAATGCAGTAAGACTACGTGCTCCTCTATCTGGATCGGTAATTGCAAATACTGTTATAAAACTAGAAACAGAACCATTTGTAATAAACCTTTTGTGTCCGTTAAGAATATATTTATCACCATGCAAAATTGCCTGACTTTTAATTCCAGCAACATCAGATCCTGCGTTAGGCTCAGTAAGAGCATAAGCTGCAACACTTTGTTCCTCTACAATTTGTCCGAAAAATCTCTTCTTCTGCTCTTCTGAAGCACCAATATATAATGGTGTTAATGCCAAAGTATTAGCATCCATACAAATACCTATTCCAACACAGCCAGCACCTAATTCCTCCGACGCAAGAGCACTTTCGAAAATACTATGACCACTGCCACCAAATTCCTTCAACATTGGGCCATTCATTAAACCTTCTTTATAGGCTTGCTTAACAACATCCCAGGGGAATTCTGCTAATCCATCATATTTTCGTGCATTGGGTTTCATTACCCTATTTGCAAAATCTCTTACCTTTTCCCGAATCTCAATTTGATGCGGCTCTAATGAAAAATCTACCATGTTTTATGAAATTTATTATTGAATATTTATTATTTTCAAATATTGTTTTTACCCAATTTTGGGTTAAAAACCCTGCAATTCAATTGCAGTAAGCAAAAGTACATTTTAATATTGAATGTAAAAGATAATAATTCAATTATATTTGCAATGAGAGTAAAACAGGATAATTGTGAATTACAAAACATTTAAAAACGGTTTTAAAACATATCTCCAACTGGAAAGAAATATGTCGGTTAATACTGTGTATGCGTACCTCCATGATCTTGAATTACTTCTTGATTTTTTAAAAGAAGAAAAAGAAAGTCTGGCTTTGAATAAAATTGAATTAGCCGACTTGAAGGATTTCATTAATTATATCAATAGATTTGAAATTGGTGCTTATTCACAAGCAAGGATAATATCAGGAATTAAGGCTTTTTTTAATTATCTACTAATTGAAAAAGAGATAACCATAAATCCTTCTGAATTACTTGAATCGCCAAAACTTGGCAGGAAATTACCCGACATTTTAAGCGTTGAAGAAATTGCTAATATCATTGAGCATATTGACCTTTCAAAACCCGAAGGGCAGAGAAACAGGGCTATGCTCGAAGTTTTATATGGTAGTGGACTAAGGGTTAGCGAATTGATAAATTTAAAGATCTCAGATATTAGTTTTAATGAGAATATTATTCTTGTTACAGGTAAGGGAAATAAGCAAAGGCTTGTTCCATTGGGCGAATTATCGAAAAAACAAACTATTATTTATTTAGAACATATCAGACCACACATAAATATTAAGAAAGGTTTTGAAGATTATTTGTTTCTCAGCCGACGAGGTAGCAAATTAAGCCGGCAGATGGTTTTTATTGTCATAAAGAATCAGGTAGAGAAACTTGGAATAGCAAAGAAAATTAGTCCGCATACTTTTCGCCATTCGTTTGCCACCCACCTGGTTCAGGGAGGTGCTAATCTTAGGGTTGTTCAGCAACTTCTAGGTCATGCCTCCATTACTACCACCGAAATTTATACTCACTTGAATACTGATGACTTAAGAAAATCAATACTTGAGTTTCATCCGAGGAATAGGTGACCCCTCTGCCCTCTGGGCATCTGCCCAAAAGGGAGAATATAAAGGTTTGCTTATTTGTTATCAGTTAATTGGGTGATTGGTTAAATGTTGTCATTGTGACCGACAGCAAGGTTTTTGGGCTTTACCCTACCCTTATTCCCATATTTTCCCTATTTCCTCTATTTCAAAATCATAAACCGTAAATCAAAAAGACATTTTGTCACCTCCTACTCCATTGGCATAAGCTTTGATAAATCCTAGCCAAACACTAAAATAATTAACAATGACTAAGCAAAAAGGAAATATTGACATAAAAACGGAAAATATCTTTCCGATTATAAAGAAATTTCTTTATTCAGATCATGAGATCTTTTTAAGGGAAATAGTATCAAACGCAGTTGATGCAACTCAGAAATTGAAGACACTAAGTTCGATGGGTAAAGTAAAGGATGAACTTGGTGACCTTACCATTCATGTTGAAGTTGACAAAAAGAATAAAACTCTTACTGTTCGCGACCGTGGAATTGGTATGACTGCTGAAGAGGTAGAAAAATATATCAACCAAATTGCATTTTCTTCTGCCGAAGAGTTTGTTAAGAAATTCAAGAATAAATCAGAAGCTGAGAGTAATGCAATTATCGGTCATTTTGGTTTAGGTTTCTATTCTTCTTTTATGGTTTCTGAAAATGTTGAAATAAAAACAAAGACCTATAAAAAAGGTGGTTCAACAAAGGCAATGCACTGGGAATGTGATGGTAGTCCGGAATACACTATCGAGGAAATAGAAAAAGAAGACAGAGGAACTGAGATTATTCTTCACATCGACGATGAGAATAAGGAGTTTCTTGAAGACGCTAAGATTAATGAGCTTCTAAATAAATACTGTAAATTCTTGCCCGTTCCAATTCAGTTTGGTACTGAGAAAATTCAGGAACCAATTGAAGGTAAAAAGGATAAAGACGGAAACCAGGAAACCAAGGAGGTTGAGGTTCCAAAAATTATTAATGACACTAATCCACTTTGGAAGTCTAAACCGTCAGATGCTAAGGAAGAGGACTATAAAGAGTTTTATCGTAAACTTTATCCTTACAGTTTCGATGAGCCTTTATTCCATATCCACCTTAATGTTGATTATCCCTTCAACTTAACAGGAATTCTTTATTTCCCTAAGGTGAAAAAAGACTACGAATTACAAAGAAATAAAATTCAACTTTATAGCAATCAGGTATTTGTAACTGACTCTGTAGAAGGTATTGTACCTGACTTTTTAACTCTGCTGCATGGTGTAATCGACTCACCTGACATTCCATTAAATGTAAGCCGTTCATATTTGCAAAGTGATGGAAATGTAAAAAAGATTTCGAGTTACATAAATAAAAAAGTAGCTGATAAATTGGCAGACCTATTTAAAAAAGACCGCGAAGGTTTTGAGAAGAAATGGGATGACATTAAGATTTTCATTGAATATGGAATGATTTCTGAACCAAAATTCTACGATAAGGCTGAGAAGTTTGCATTACTAAAAAACACTGATGGTAAGTATTTTACTTTTGATGAGTATAAAAAGCATATCGAAAAAACACAGCAGGATAAAGACAAAAAGACAGTTTTTCTTTATACTACAAATCAGGATGAACAATATTCTTACGTTGAAACAGCAAAAGAGCGTGGCTATGATGTTTTAGTAATGGATGGTGCTCTGGACAGTCATTTCATTAATAACCTTGAACAGAAATTTGAGAACTCAAGCTTTGCCAGAGTTGACTCAAATACCATAGATAAACTAATAAACAAAGACGAAGAAGCCCCTTCAAAACTTGATGACAAACAAAAAGAGGAAGTGAAAACTGTATTTGAGCGTAATATCAATAAGCAGACCTTTAATGTTGTTTTTGAGAGTATGAGCGAAACCGACCTTCCGGTGGTAATTATGCAAAATGAATTTATGCGTAGGATGAAAGATATGGAAGCCATTGGAGGTGGTAGTGGAATGATGGGATTAGGTGCAATGCCTGAAACCTATGAAATGATTGTAAATACTAACAACCCTCTTATTACAAAGGTTTTAGAGGAGAAAGATGAAAATACTCAAAATCAAATTATTAAACAAGTTTACGATTTAGCGCGACTTTCAAAAAACCTTCTCAAAGGAAAAGAGTTAACTGACTTTGTTAAAAGAAGTATAGATATTATTGAATAATAATTCTTTAAGATAATAGATTAGAAAACCCTGTAATCAATAGGTTACAGGGTTTTTGCTTTTTTAGAAAGTCGCAGACTTTGATTTATTTAAAGGCTGAAGATACAATCTTCAGCTAGTGGATAGAAAGTTTTAGATTTTGATTTATTTAGTGGTTATTTTTTGACTTTTATTCTCTGGGTTAAAACCCAGAGTAACTCATCGGAATTCTTATCAGCATATTTATCAATTTCCCCCATTCCCCGGGTTAAAACCCGGAGTAACTCATCGGTACACTTATTCCCCTATTTCCTTATTTCCATTCATAACAGCATCCTTTAAATACGACCACCTCATTAGCCACATGGCAAAAAATAGGGATACTATTGCAATTGAAAAAGTAATGGTAAAACCAAGTATCTCATAAAATAAAACACCAAGTAAGGGAGCGGCAATAGCTCTTAAACCAGTAAGTGAAAGATGTAACGATTGGTAAGTTCCTGCTTCGTTGGGTTTGCAAAAATATGCCGATCCAATATTCCATAACAACACCATAGTAGCGGCAAAAATGCCATGAAAAATAATATACAATATTAGTGTATAATAGATAGTTATATCATATAATTTAAAGTTATACGGCAGATATGTTGTCACCAAAACAAAGAATATGTACAAGGCAATTGAGGCATAAGCCATTGCAGCAAATTTCCTTGGATCAATATTCCCAAGAAGTTTACCAAAATATGGCAAAAGCACTATTGCAAGTATGTTGTATGCATTTCGATAAAAAGCAACACTGCTATAATTTAGGTTAAGACTATCGTAAAAATATATTGTTATTACAGTAACCGAAATCATAAATGAAAAGCCATACAACATAAATCCCAACTCAAAATGCCTATAAGGAATATTTTTCGATAAAATATTCTTCATCTCTTTTAGAGAAGTGGTAACAGATTCCAGTATTCCTTTTCTCTCTAATACTTTATCATTTTTGGGGTATGGAATAAATGAAAGAACAAATACGCTTAAAATAGCCAGAACACCTATTATGGGTAAGATATAAGTAAATGCAAAGTTGTCAGCATCCAATAAATAGCCATAAGCGAAGGTAATTACCAGCATAATTATTTTATTGGAGGATGTTGCGTAACTGTATAGTTTTCCAAAGTTTGAGTGCTGATAATTTTGCTTGAGCAAATAGTTAATGTTTGGATAAATAACCACATTTCCTGCAAAGTATATTAAAAATAAGCCAAGAAAAAACAAATGGTAAACCTGATTATTATAAGCAGATGCCTCATGGGGGAAAAACCATATTAAAAGCAATGGCAACCTGCTGCCTATGGCAACCCACCTTAGCAATGATGCACGATTCTTTACCCTTTTTAAAAACTCATTTATTAAAATCAGGAAAAGAAATACAATCATTGAAAACTGGAAAAGCAGACCCAACTGGTAATTTGAACCGTTTATACTCTTTATAAAAACAAACTCGTTAAGAGCTAAAACACCAAGCACAATACCTTCAATAAGCATATAAATTAAATGCAAACGAAATGTTTTCTTCTCTTTGGTTAGTAAATTTAGTTTAATGGGAAACAATGTTTCGACAGATTTTATGATTTGCAAAAGTAGGAAAATGACACAAATCAATAATTAAAGAGAGCCGCTAATGCGCGAATAATTATTAGTGTATTAGTGGCTAACAAAACAACTGTAAAATGGTATTAATCTTTTTCATAAACACCCTGAACCCACTTCAATGACCTAACAAAATATTTGTGTTCCAGCGGTTTAAACCCTCCTTCTAAAAGTAGTTTATCGGTGTTTCTGTTTAAGTTACAACCTTCACTAAAGACATTCCAAAAGGGGTTTGCAAAATTTTGTAGTCTTTTGTGTGTTTTTTTGGAAGAATGAATATGCTCCAAAACCACCAACTTACCATTTGGTTTTAGTAGTTTTTTGTAGTTTAAAATTGCCTGCTTAGGATTATTCACTGTACAAAGCACAAGGGTACTAATAATAAAATCGAAGGATTGTTCCTCAATGTGCTCAAACAATACTTCATCTGTTATGCTAATATTTAGGAAGTCGATGCTTTGGCAATGGCATTGTTTTGCTTTGCTAACCCTAATCATTGGGGTCGAAGGTTCGATGGCAACTACCTGAGCATCTTCATTATAAAACTCAAAATTCACTCCGGTTCCTGAGCCTACTTCAAGTACCCTTCCCTTAAGGCCAGAAACCAGTTCTTGACGATTTTTGACAAGACCTTTCTCAAACCCATTCATGAATAGATCGTAGAATTTTGCAAAGAGTTTATTGTAAATACTTGCCATATTCTCTAAGTTTATTTCTTAAGTTTATCAGAAAATACTTTTTCAAACTTCTCAACTTTTGGAGTAATCACGAAACTACAATAGCCATTTGCCGGATTATTTTTATAAAAATCCAGATGCTCTTTTTCTGCCTTATAAAATGAAACAAAGGGACTTATCTCAGTCACCACAGGGTTTTCCCAGACTTTGGCATCCATTAATTTCTGCTTGTAAAGTTCAGCCTTTTCCTTTTGTATTTGATTATGATAAAATATTACTGAACGGTACTGAGGCCCTACATCTGCACCTTGTCTGTTTAAAGTTGTTGGATTGTGGATGCTCCAAAATATTTCAAGCAATTCATCGAAAGTAATAACTTCAGGGTTAAACTTAATCTGAACAATCTCGGCATATTTTGTTGTTCCACTACAAATCAATTTATAATTTGGATTACTTTCTTCACCACCAGAATAACCCGGCAGAACTTCTGTAACCCCTTCCAGTCTGTCAAATATTGCTTCGGTACACCAAAAGCACCCTGTTCCAAATGTTGC
>JAOZNY010000001.1:0-4255 GCA_029933565.1 Bacteroidales bacterium | reverse complement strand
AGAAACTGTTCCTTAAAACCATTCATTTCATCAATTGTTTTATCAGATAGCAGGTCGGCCATATCATTAATAATATCCTCACCAATAACCATTGGTGGCATATTCATCAGCATTTTTTTGCCTTTAAACTGAGCAACTATTTGATATTCTTTCATTTCAGTTATTGGCTTGTCAGTAAAGAAACACTTTGACAGCCAAGTTTTTAAATCGAAATTTTGTAGGTCAATTGCCACAGTTTGTTTTCCTGCATCAAGCACTTTACTCTGATAATACGCCTGCATATTGGCTAAAGATTCCTTCGACATTTTGTTTTGCTGCTCCATATGGCAATCTGTACAAATTGCAAACTCATAAACAGTTGATGAGAAATCATACTTATCATAGTTTTTCATCGCCTTTTCAACAACATATGAGGTTTCTCCTGATAGAAGATCCTTACCGCAGATCAAACAATTTTCGAAAGGTTTTCCATCACCATCAGAGTAAAAGTCCTTGGGGATATCAATAAAATGTTCCACTTAGTTTAATTTTATGCAAAACTAAGGAATTCACTTAAACAATAAGGTTCACAAAACTCTATTTACTTCTTATAAATTTCGCCTGAGCCATTTGAATTGACATTTACATCTGTAGGATTACCTCTATAATAAACATCGCCAGAACCATTGGTAACAGCATTGAGTTTTTCAATAACATAACATTCTACATCTCCTGAGCCTGCCGCCTTAACTGTTACGTTTACAGCCTTTAACTGGTACGCATCAATATCGCCACTGCCGGATTGAATCAAATTCAAATTATCGGCACTGCCACCAATTGTTACATCTCCTGAGCCAGCAATTTTAATATCACAATTTGCAAGCCTTAAATTACTAGCATCAATATCGCCCGATCCGGAAATTGAGATTTTTAAATCACCTGTAACTCCACTAAAATCACCATCGCCGGAGCCATTAACTTTGTATTCAAGTCTGTTTACATCTAATTTGCCAATAAAATCACCTGACCCGCTAATGTTAACCTCTAAGTTTTTTGTTTTAAAAGTATCGGTAAAACTAATATCGCCTGAACCGGAAACTTTAATATACTCAATATCAGGCATTGTAATTTTAATTTTTAGAACATCAATGTTTCGATAACTCTTCTCTATTTTTATTTGAAGAGTATTATCAATAACTTTTGTTACAATGTGAGGCATAAGATTTTTGTCTGATTCCACAATTACTGTAATCTTATCACCTTGTGTAATAATAACATCAGCTGAGCTGGAATTTTGAATCGACTTAAAACTGTCAAGAGTTCTTTCTTCCTCAATTATTTCACCACTACCCTTTATCCACTGGGCATTAATAGTGCTTGCGAATAAAATAGCAATCACAAAAAGCACTACGCTTAAATTTAATTTTTTATACATTTTTCCTAGTTTTTGATTATCAATATATATTTGACGTATTACATTGTCGAAAAGTTACAGTAACTTTGTATAAACAAATTTAATATTTACAATTATGAAACTATCAAAAGAACACATCAAACTCATTCAGAATCAACTAAACAAATTTGGCTACAATGCTAGCAGCGAAGATGGAATTGTTGGCAACAACACAAAAACAGCATTGGAGAAAGTTGCGGAAATACCTTCGGACTGGAACTTTACAAGAAAAGCAATAGCCTTCATACAGATAGCCTGTACCAATAATGGAATAGATGCGGGAACAATAGATGGTTACTGGGGTCCTCAAACCGACTATGCTTTTAATGTATTGCTCGAATTTGTTGAAACAGGATTATTACCCAATGCATGGCGCGATATTATTCCTTTAAATGTGAATCCTAACAACTGGCCATTGCAAGAAGAAACAAGTATGAATTCGTTTTATGGTGAAGTGGGCAAGAACCAGGTAAGGCTACAACTCCCCTACCCTCACAGGCTTTCGTGGGATAAGCGCAAAATTGTAAATTCAATATTTTGCAATGAGAAAGTACACGATAGTTTACATAAAATTCTTACTAATGTTTTAAATTATTATGGCATTGATGAAATCAGGCGACTTAGACTTGATTTATGGGGAGGCTGCCTAAATGTAAGGAAAATGCGTGGCGGAACAAAATGGTCGACCCACTCCTGGGGTATAGCCATGGATTACGATCCTGACAACAATCGTCTCAAATGGGGTCGCGACCAAGCAAGTTTTGCAAAACCTGAATACGACAAATGGTGGGAATTATGGGAGGCAGAGGGCTGGACTAGTTTAGGCAGGTCAAAAAACTACGACTGGATGCATATTCAGGCTACAAAATAACCCATTTTCTTCTTTTTACAATTTGGTTTTTGATACTGCTTTTTTGTTATATTTGTATACACTCACAAAATCACTAAACATGAAAATCAGATTTATTTACTTAACGGCATTTGTATTATTTGTAGGCTTCGCACAAGCACAAAAACCATCAGTAAACGAAATAATCAAGCAAAAAATAGTTACAGGCCTTGAAACAAAAACTGTTGCTGCTGATGGAATTATTCTTTATTCGCAAAATGTACTACCGGCATATTATGAGTCAAACGGATATGCACTTGCATGGGACAACCAAAAGAACTACAGTGAATTAGTCGCTAATTTACTGGATAGTTTTAACGAAGGTTTAAACCCCAACGATTATCATTTGGAACGATTGAAGAAATTAGCAAAAGAAGTTAAATCAAACAACAACCCTGAAAAGACTGCCGACCTCGATTTATTAATGACAGATGCAATTTTGCTTTATGCCAAGCATCTTATGACAGGCAAAGTTGATCAATCAAAAATAAGAGAAGGATGGGAAGTACCACCAAACAAACTTCCTGAGAATGCAGAAGAATTATTAAAAAATGCATTGAACAATAAAAACCTGATAGAATCTGTAAATGCAATTAAGCCTGATAACTTTATGTATTTTCATTTACGAAATGGATTGAAGAATTATCGTGAAATTGCTGCAAATGGTGGATGGCCAACTATCCCTCCCGGACAGGTACTTAAATTGGATGTTGAAGATGCCAGAGTAATTGTTTTACGTAAGTATTTGATTATTAACGGTGATTTATCTTCAAGTACTGCTGTTGAAAATGAAAGTATTTTTGACAAGGATGTGGAAAATGCCGTTAAGCAATTTCAGTTTCGTCACAATCTTAATCAGGATGGTGTAATTGGAAAAAGTACTCTTCAAGTATTAAATGTTCCGATTGAGCAACGTATAAATGAACTTAGGATTAACATGGAAAGAGCCCGCTGGGTAATCCATCACCTTTCAAAAGATTTTATGGTTGTTAATATAGCCGGCTACAACGTAAGGCGAGTTACAAATGACGAAACTGCTTTTTATTCAAGAGTAATTGTAGGTAAGCATTATCATGAAACACCAATATTTAAAGGCACTTTAAGATACATCGAAATAAATCCCACATGGACTCTACCCTATTCAATTGCAACCAAGGAAACACTTCCCAAACTACGAAAGGACCCTGCTTACCTTGCAAAACATAATATGATAATTATGGATAAAAGCGGAAAGGAACTCGATCCTTCAACCATCGATTTTGGTAAGTTATCAAAAGGTCACTTCCCTTATACAGTACGTCAAAAAGCAGGGCCTCACAATGCGCTTGGTCAGGTTAAATTTATATTTCCAAACCAGCATGCAGTTTATTTACACGACACTCCTGCACGTGGACTTTTCGAACGCGAAGAAAGAGACTTTAGCCATGGCTGTATCAGACTCGACCAAAAGTGGGAACTTTTTCTCAATCTTGTTGGCGATGATGGTTGGGATATGGCAAGAATAAATGAAGTTTTAAACTCTGGTGTAACAACAAGGGTAAACCTTAAAAAACCAATAGAAATACTATTATTGTATTGGACCGCCGGTGCCGACAAACAAGATAAACTTTATTTTAACAAAGACGTTTACGACAGAGACCTCAAAGTATTGACGGAACTCGACAAAGCTATAGTTTTTAAAGAGAAAAGATAAGATTATCAGTTTTTCTTCTTATAGATTTATGTATTTATCAAAAGTATAAGTGGTTAAATAAAGAAAAAGAAATATAAATGAGAACATTAATTATTATAATTTTAATGTGTGTGAGCATTATTGCTTCTGCAAGCAATTTGGATTTCAAGTTAATATTTGAAGGAGAAGATCCAGTTGGTCTTGAGCAATATTTTCATACAATTTTACCTGAGTCAAATATTGAATTTTCGATTGTTACAGA
>JAOZNY010000212.1 GCA_029933565.1 Bacteroidales bacterium | reverse complement strand
TTTTTTGTTGAGTCATTATTTTATTTTAAGTACTCTAGGCACTCCAAGTACTTTAGGCATTCTATGTGCTCTCTGGCTTAAGTTTGTAACTTAAGCCTTTCAATAATAGAAGTTTTCAACTTCTTTACTCAAACAAAGCCTCAGCAAAACTTTCTGCCCAATCAACTAGCAATTGCCTATCAGCTTTTTTTAGTTTAGCCTCTGGATGCATCAGTGGATAAATAACCATGGGCATTCCGCCATCGGAAACCTCATCAACAATATCGTCCAGAAGTTTTGCTTTTTTCATTTTGTCGTTGCTTTCCCAGGTGGAGAAATTCAGTTCTTCTTTCCCTAATCTCACATCACGTGCCACTAGCCAAGAAACCGGTGCTACGTATGAATACCACAAATAAACACTTTCATTTGAGTGGCAGTCATAGCAGGCGGTTCGAAGAAAATATGCCACTGAGTCTGGGATAGCATTGTTTACCAATAAATCGTCCTTGTTTTCTTTTACAACATCAGGTCTCCCCGAAGGTATTAATTGCATTATTACAATTAACGCAACTAAAATAATCCAGATTTTTTTTCCTTTCATATTTTTATGTTTTGGTTCTGTGTCCAGAGTTCTGCGCATTAACTTTCATCTCTAAACTTTCAACTTTCAACTTTAAACTCTCTACTCTCCTGCCAAACTCTTGGCTGTGCTGTTTGCCCAGGAAGTTAATACTTCTTTTTGTTCGTCAGTAAGTGCCCTTTCAGGATGTTTCTTGAGAAATTTCTTAGGTGGCATATCATTTTCTGTTACTGACTCCGCAACATCGGTAAGTTTGCCTATTGCTTTATAGGTCTTTAAGTCGTTTAGTTTATCAAAATCTAATTTCTTTTTACCTTTTAAATTTTTAGAATCTGAATTATGACATCCATAACATGAATTATCAAGAATTGCCTGAACATTGTCTGGAATTTCAATTGCAGCAGCAGTCGAAGAAGTATCATCCGCTTTCTTTAATGGAGAATTGAAATTCATAAAAAGTAAAGCAGATGCGCTTAATGTTAAAATAAATACTATCTTTTTCATAACTGTAATTTTGTTTTAAATTTGAAGTCAAAAATACAAAATTTATTTATAAGCAATCTAAACAATGGAGATTTTAGAATTACTTAACAAAAAAGTAAAAGAATATAATAAACCAAAATTTATTGAGACTGACCCAATTAGCATTCCTCATCAGTTTAACAATCAAAAAGACATTGAGATTTCGGGCTATTTAACTTCAATAATTTCGTGGGGAAGACGTCCTGCTATTTTAAAGAGTGCAAACCGCCTTATGGAAATTATGGGACATGAACCCTATAATTTTGTAATGAATGCCGGCAAAACAGATTTAAAACAATTAGAAGGATATGTTTACCGCACATTTAATCCCGATGACTGTTTTTTTGCTATTGAAGCAATGAAAAACTTGTATTCAAATTACGAAAGCATGGAAGAATTAGCCAATAAGAGTTTCTCAGAAAAAAATGAAATTAAGGATGTGATAATAGGAATAAGGAAAGAATTATTAAAAACAGAACATCTTAAACGATCTGAAAAGCACTTTGCAAATCCCGAAACCGGCTCGGCAGCCAAACGTACAAATATGTTTCTACGATGGATGATCCGGCAGGACTTAAATGGGGTTGATTTTGGAATCTGGAAAAAGATACCAGCATCTGCACTTATGATTCCTTTGGATGTCCATTCGGGAAATACAGCACGTACACTAGGTTTGCTAACAAGAAAACAGAATGACTGGAAGGCAGTTGAGGAGTTAACTGCTCAACTAAGGGAACTAGATACAAACGATCCGATAAAATATGATTTTGCACTTTTTGGAATGGGTGTGTTTGAAGGAAAAGCATTACTTTAGTCCACATAATTTTACCTTATGATTCAAAAGAAATTAAAGCAGTCCATTCACGAAATAATTTTCGAAGCCGACACCCCCATGGGGAAGTTGTTCGATATTGTTTTGTTGGTTGCCATTATCCTTAGTGTTGTAATTGTAATTCTTGATAGTGTTGCTCCGCTAAACGAGAAATATGGTTTATTTTTTCTGTCTGTTGAATGGGTACTTACAATACTTTTTACCGTTGAATACGTTCTAAGAATTTATTCAGTAAAAAAACCCTCTAAATATATTTTTAGTTTCTACGGCATTATCGATTTTCTAGCAATACTGCCCACTTATTTAAGTTTGTTTGTGGTAGGCTCTCATTTTTTAATGATAATTCGCATACTGCGATTAATGCGTGTTTTCAGGGTTTTAAAACTTGCGCGCTACGTAAATGCTGCCAAATCACTCAGGGTGGCTTTCAATAATAGCAAAGCTAAAATTGTTGTTTTTCTTGAGTTTGTTATTGCCCTTGTGGTAATTATGGGATCGATAATGTATTTGGTTGAAGGTCCTGAAAATGGTTTTACTAATATTCCAGTGTCTATTTATTGGGCAATAGTAACTGTAACAACTGTTGGTTATGGCGACATTGCTCCACATACTGTTTTCGGACAAGCTCTTGCTTCGCTGTTAATGATAGTTGGTTATGCAATTATTGCGGTTCCTACAGGCATTATCTCAGGTGAAATTATTATGGGTTCAAATAAAAAAAAACAAAGCACTCAGGTATGCCAGAACTGTTTATTTGAAGATCATGACTTTGATGCCAAATACTGCAAAAAGTGTGGTGAAGAACTTTAGGGAGTTGAGTTTAGGGTTCGGAGTTTTTGGTTTTATGCAATATTTTTCTTTTGAATGAAGGTATAAAGAATGTACAAACGTCTTTCAGCCAGAGGCGGACACGTGCGAGCGCAGCGCGGCAATCTTTTTAAACATTTATCCACTCAGGATCACGTGAAGTATAATCAAGCAGTCTCGCATCTAGTTTTTTGGCAATATTTTCAGCTGCTTTAAAAGCCTCAACTTTATTGACATAGCCACCGGCATCAAAATGCTGTGTCTTGCTAACTATAAGGCCAATCTTAAAGTCCTTGAAAGTATCAGTAGCACTTATTGAAGCCACTCCCATGTTCTGAGAATATGCCTCCACAAAAACAGTTACATAATCAAGCGTAGGAATATTAACCCATTTACCGTGTTTAAAACCAAGTATTCGAATATAATCTCTATGCATTTTTTTCTCAAAATCAATTTGAACTCCTGTTGTCATTGTTGCCAACGTAACTCCAACGAAAATTAATAATGCTGACCATGGGTTTAACCGAAAAATAAATCCTATTCCAATGATGAATAATACTATCCCAAGCATTTGAAATTGTGGCAGAGCAAAACGACCTGATTGTTTGGTGTAAATATTGTTTTTCATTAGAACAATTTTGAAAGTGTAAATGTAAAAAATAAATATTACTATAACCTATGTTTTTGTTAATTATAAAGATGTTTTTCAGTAACTTTGAACACTGAATTTATTTGAAATAATTATTTAATATTTTAAAATTATACTCAATGGCTCAAACAAATTATAATCCTTTCCACGCTGCACAACTGCAATTTGACAATGCTGCTGAAATGCTTGATTTGGATCAGGCAACAAGAGATCTGTTAAGGAATCCAATAAGGGAATTCCATTTTCATATTCCTGTGAGAATGGATGATGGAGAGGTTAAGATTTTTCAAGGTTATCGTGTTCAGCATAACGATGCAAGAGGGCCAGCCAAAGGCGGATTAAGATTTCACCCACAGGAAACAATTGATACAGTTAGAGCCCTTTCGATGTGGATGACATGGAAAACTGCTGTTGCCGATTTACCTCTTGGAGGTGGAAAGGGTGGCGTAGTTTGCGACCCGCATAATTTAAGTGCAACCGAACAAGAAAGAATCTGTAGAGGATGGGTACGTCAGGTTTATAAAAATATTGGACCAAATACTGATATCCCGGCTCCCGACGTAATGACCAATTCTCAACACATGCTTTGGATGCTCGACGAATACGAAGTTTTAGCAGGTGCAAGATATCCGGGTGCTATAACAGGGAAGCCTGTGGGAATGGGTGGTTCGCTCGGACGTACCGAAGCTACAGGTTATGGTGTAATAATTACCGTTAGAGAAGCATTGAAAGAACTTGATATCTCCCCAGAGTCAACAACAGCAAGTATTCAGGGTTTTGGAAATGTATCGCAATATGCAATTGAACTCTATCAGCAAATGGGAGGAAAAGTAGTCTGTGTTTCGGCCTGGGATCAGCAAGATCAAACATCCTATGCTTTTAAAAAAGACGATGGAATAGATCTTTACGAACTAAGAGCCATAACAAACTCTTTTGGTGGAATTGATAAGGAAAAAGCAGCAGAGCTTGGTTATTCAGTTCTTCCGGGCGATAAATGGCTTGAACAGGAAGTTGACATTCTTATTCCGGCTGCGCTGGAAAATCAGATTACAGAAGAAAATGTAAGTTCTATTAGCAGTAAAGTAAAAATACTTGCTGAAGGTGCTAATGGCCCAACTACACCCGCTGCATCAAAAATTATTGATGAAAAAGGGATTTTTACTATCCCCGACTTTTTGGCAAATGCAGGCGGGGTAGTCTGTAGTTATTTTGAACAAGTGCAGAGTAATATGAATTACTTCTGGGAAAAGGAAGAAGTGCTGAGTAAACTTGATACAAAAATGACATCTTCTTACATTGCAGTTAGTAATTTTGCTTTGGAGAACGATATGCCCATGCGCGATGCGGCTTATGCAATATCGGTTGACAGGGTAGCACAGGCCTGCCACGATAGGGGTTGGGTTTAGTT
>JAOZNY010000441.1 GCA_029933565.1 Bacteroidales bacterium | reverse complement strand
AACAAATTTATAACAACATTTTACCGACCTTTGCAAAAAAACAAAAACGTTGCATCGTGGCGTTGTGGCGTGAAATTTTATCATGAAAATAGCAGCATTAGTTTCAGGTGGAGTTGATAGTTCGGTAACTATTCCTTTGTTAAAAGAGCAGGGCTTTGACCCACACATCTTTTATATTAAAATAGGAATGGAAGACCAGTCGGCTTTTATGGACTGTCCATCAGAGGAGGATATTGAAATTACAACATGGATTGCAAAAAAATACAATTGCAAATTTGATATTGTTGACTTGCAGGAAGAATATTGGTCGTCGGTAGTAAAATATACTGTGGATACAGTTAAAAAAGGTTTTACGCCTAATCCAGATATTATGTGTAATTTGCTTATAAAATTTGGTGCATTTAACGAAAGGCATGGTCACGAATTCGACAAAATTGCAACAGGCCATTACGCCTCAAATTACGAAACCGATGAAGGTGTTTTTCTTGCTACTGCTACCGACAAGGTTAAAGACCAAACATATTTTCTGGGACAAATTACTTACGACCAACTCAAAAAAACAATGTTCCCCATTGGCGATATGCCAAAATCGAAGGTTAGGGAAATTGCACACAAAATGAAACTTCCAAGTGCAGGCAGGCCTGATAGCCAAGGGATTTGCTTTTTAGGAAAGATAAATTATACCGATTTTATCAAAAACCAGATTGGTGAAATGCCCGGCGAGATAAAGGAACTGGAAACAGGAAAAATACTTGGTGAGCACAAAGGCTTCTGGTTTCACACCATTGGTCAGCGCAAAGGATTGGGCTTAAGTGGAGGACCATGGTTTGTGGTAAAAAAAGATCTTGAAAAAAATATAATTTTCGTTTCAAATGGCTACGATCCGGCAAGCCAGTATTCGCATAACATTCCTTTGGAGGATATTCATTGGCTAAACCCAAATCATGATTATTCAAAAATGGATCAAATCAAATTTAAAATCAGGCATCAACCTGAATTTAATAGTGGCAAACTAGTTCTGCACAAAACTGGCAACTCAATTCTTTCCGACACTAAAATATCAGGCATAGCACCGGGGCAGTTCGCTGTTCTTTACGATTTGGAAGAAAAGACATGTATTGGAAGTGCTGTTATTTCGGAGCGGTAGATTAAAAAGTAAAGTTAAAAACTTATGAATTTTAAAGGATTAAGTTACAAACTTAATCCAGTTTAGGGTTTTT
>JAOZNY010000211.1 GCA_029933565.1 Bacteroidales bacterium | reverse complement strand
AACTTTTGAACTTTTGAACTTTTGAACTTTCAACTTTGAACTAAAATAAAACATCATGCCAATAAAAAAACTCGATAGCATATTCCGTCCAAAGCGAATTGCCCTTTTAGGTGTATCAAACGATCCGCACAGCGTTGGTGGAATAACATTAAAGAACCTTGTTGGAGGTGGTTTTCAAGGTGTAGTTTACCCAATCAATCCCAAAAGAGAAGCGGTGCTTGGCATCCCCTGTTACCCTGACGTTGAGAGTCTTCCAAAAACTCCCGATCTGGCTGTAATTATGACTGCAGCAAAACAAGTTCCCGAACTGGTACGCCAATGTGGAGAAGCAGGAATTGCTGGTGTTATTATTATGTCGGCAGGTTTTAAGGAATCGGGTGAAGAAGGAAAAAAACTTGAGGAAGAAGTAAAATCTATAACAAAGGAATTCCCATTGATGAGAGTAATAGGCCCAAACTGTCTAGGGCTAATTGTTCCCAAAAATAGCTTAAATGTAAGTTTTGCCGATGGCATGCCAAAAAAAGGCCATGTGGCATTTATTTCACAATCAGGTGCTTTGTGCACATCGGTACTCGATTGGGCACAGGAAGCTAAAATAGGCTTTTCCTATTTCGTCTCCATTGGTAATGCCATGGATGTAAGTTTTGGCGATTTAATTGATTATTTCGGACAAGATCCCAATACTAAATCAATAGTACTTTATGTTGAATCCTTAGCAAATGCCAGAACATTCATGTCGGCAGCAAGGGCATTTGCACGTAAAAAGCCAATCATAGTTTACAAATCTGGTAGGTTCCCCGAATCGGCAGCAGCAGCAGCATCACATACTGGAGCACTTGCGTCTGAAGATAATATTTACGATGCAGTATTTCGCAGAGCAGGTATGGCAAGAGTTTTTGACATTGGTAATATTTTTGATTTTACGGATCTTATTGGAAGAAAAAGAATCCCCAAAGGATCAGGACTGGCAATAGTTACCAATGCAGGGGGACCAGGTGTTATGGCCACCGACACATTAATATCGCTGGGGGGAAAACTTGTTAAACTTCAGGAGGAAACCATGGAGAAACTCAACAATCTACTTCCCGACTTTTGGTCACATGGAAACCCGGTTGATGTTTTAGGAGATGCAAGACCCGATAGGTTCGCAGCAGCAACAAATTTTGTTTTGGAAGATGAAAATGTAGATGCCGTCTTGGTTATCCTTACACCTCAGGCAATGACTAATCCAACTGAAACAGCAAAAGAAATTTCAAAATTATCAGAATCAACTTCAAAACTTATTATGGCTGCATGGATGGGTGGTGTAAATATGAGGGATGGAATTAAAGTATTTACCGATTCTGAAATTGCAGTTTATGCAACACCCGAACAAGCCATTCGTACTTTTATGACACTTTCAAATTATTCCAACAATCTTGAAATGCTTTACGAAACCCCTAAAGAAGTTCCGGTTGAATTTAATTACAACAGAGAAGAGTTGAGAACAAAATTTGAAAAAGAAGTTTTTTCTAAAACAAAACTAGTTTCCGAAGACGACTCAAAAAAAATAATAAATGGGTATGGAATAGAAACAACTCACCCTAAATTAGCCACCAATGAAGATGATGCAGTTGTTATTGCAAACGAAAAAGGATATCCGGTAGTCCTTAAAATTCAATCACCAGATATTTTCCATAAAACAGATGTTGAAGGTGTTGCATTAAACATCAGAAATGACGAAATGGTCAGAGCCACATTCAGGGATATGATGAAGAGGGTAGAACATCATCGTCCGAATGCAAAAATAGATGGAATTACAGTACAAATAATGGTTGATACCGATAATGGGATTGAATTGATTTTAGGCATTAAAAAAGACAAACTATTTGGAACAGTTATGCTTGTAGGTATGGGCGGCATAAAAGCCGAACTTTTTCAAGATAAAAGACTTGAATTTCCACCATTAAACGAGCAACTTGCACGACAAATGTTGGAGTCGTTGCGGATCTACCCACTTTTAAAAGGTTATCGTGGAAGTAAGCCAAAGAACATTGATAAATTAATTGAGGTACTGATAAGACTTTCATATCTGGCAGCCGATTATCCGGAAATTGAAGAACTGGACATTAACCCAATTATTGTAACTCCCGATGATGTAATTGCATTGGATGCGCGCATTGTTATCGACAAAGAGGTGATTGGAAAACATAGCGATGATTATTCTCATCTTGTTTTACGTCCTTATCCTGAAAGGCTCATTCGGCCAGCAACTTTAAAGGATGGAACTAATGTGATCCTCAGACCAATAAAACCGGAAGATGAAGAAATGTGGTTGGAAATGCTAGGCAATTGTTCTAAAGAGTCTATTTATCATAGATTTAGATCCGACTTTCATTTTGACGCACATGAAGTAGCAACACAATTCTGCTTTATCGATTACGACCGTGAAATAGGAATCGTAGCCGAAATTGATTTTGAAGGCAGGAAAAAACTAATTGGTGTGGGTAGACTTATTGCTGATCCAGACCTTGAAACAGCAGAGTATGCGGTGCTAATTACCGATGAATGGCAACATAAAGAATTGGGGCATATTCTAACAAAATATTGTGTTGAAATTGCAAAAATTGCGGGTGTTAAACGGGTTGCCGCTGAAACCACAACAGACAATAAAGGAATGATTACAGTTTTCAGAAAAACTGATTTTAAAGTTCATTTTAATGAAGACACTACGGTAACTTGTGTGAAAGAGATTGAGTAATGAGGTTTAAAGTTCAGTGTTTGGAGTTTGGAGTTGGTGTTTAGAGAATAGCGTTTGGATCTTAAAAAAAACATAAAAGAAGCCGTAAGGCTGATCAGGAAGGCAAAGTACGGTGTTGCTTTTACGGGAGCCGGTATTTCTGTCGACAGTGGATTACGCCCTTTTAGAGGAGAAAATGGATTGTGGAATGATGTTAACCCAAATTATTTTGAAATAGATTTTTTCAAAAAGAAACCATACCAATCGTGGAAAATCCTCAAAGAGGTATTTTACGATAATCTTGCTAACATTAAACCAAATATTGCCCACAAGGTACTTGGCAAAATGTGCGAAAGGGGCTTCGTTGAATCAGTAATTACACAAAATGTTGATGGACTCCATCAAATGGCAGGCAGTAAATATGTTTACGAACTCCACGGAAGTTGCAGGCAGTTAGTATGTAACGAATGCATGAGTGAATACGATTTGGGATTTGCCGATTTGAATTTCCTCCCCCCTACTTGTTTTATGTGCAAAGGAGTTTTAAAGCCCGATATGGTTTTTTTCAACGAACCCATCCCCCACTTCGCAAAAAAACGCTCGTTTGAAGAAGCAGAAAAATCAGATGTTTTTCTAATTATTGGTGCCAATGCCGAGGTTTATCCGGCAAATGCCATTCCGCATGCAGCAAAAGAAAAGGGGGCTACTATAATCGAAATAAATATTTCCGAATCGCATTTTACCAACGAAATAACTGACATCTTCCTTCAGGGAACATCAAGTGAAATAATGACTAAAATTGGCAAATTACTTTATGTCTGAATTTTTTTCACCTAAAAAGATAACAAAACAGGACTCTATTCACCTATTGTTATGCTATTCAGTGATTATATTCATATATTTGCAAATAAAATGTATCAGCGAATATTAGAGGAGGACATACTAAACAGAATAGGAAAAGGAAAAGCGATAATTCTAATTGGTCCTCGACAGGTAGGAAAAACAACATTAATAAGAAAAGTTTTAGAAAATAAAGACTATTTATTTTTAGATGCTGATGACCCAATAGTCAGAAGTTTGTTAGAAAATCCTAATACTGAACAAATACGAAACCTGATAGGCAATCATAAAACAATATTTATAGATGAAGCCCAAAGAATTTCTGGAATAGGAATAACATTAAAGATAATTACAGACCAATTTAAACATGTTCAATTATTAGTGAGTGGTTCTTCATCTTTTGGTTTAACTCAGGCATTAAATGAACCTCTTACAGGAAGAAAATGGGAATATGAATTATTTCCTGTTGCATGGGAAGAATATGAAGAATACCACGGATATCTAAAATCTGAACAACAACTGGAAAACAGGTTGCTATATGGTTTTTACCCAGAAATACTAAACAATACGGGAGAAGAAAGACAGCACCTTAAACAACTTGTAAGCAGTTATTTATTTAGGGATATTTTATCATATTCCGACATAAGAAAACCCGAAGTATTAGATAAATTAATTCAAAGCCTATCGCTACAAATTGGTAATGAAGTCAATTATAATGAACTGGCTCAAATTGTAGGTGTAGATAAAAACACCATTCAAAAATATATCAACATTCTTGAAAAAGGATATATTATTTTTCGATTAAGTAGTTATAGCAAGAATATCCGTAATGAAATTAAAAGAAATAAAAAAATCTACTTTTATGATAATGGTGTACGGAATATGGTAATAGGAAATTTTAACAGCCTTGAATTAAGACAGGATAAAGGGGCTTTGTGGGAAAACTTTTTAATCTCTGAAAGAAAAAAACAAAACATTTATAAAAATACTTTTACAAGAATGTATTTTTGGAGAACAAGACAACAACAAGAGGTTGATTTTGTTGAAGAAAAAGATGGTATTATAACCGGATATGAATTTAAGTGGAAAGCCAATAAGCGAACAAAACTACCTAAGACGTTTACAGAGGCATATAATGCTAAATCTGTAATTATTGATAGAAATAATTTTAGGGATTTTGTATGTTGAAATAAATATTTCCGAATCGCATTTTACCAACGAAATAACTGACATCTTCCTTC
>JAOZNY010000210.1 GCA_029933565.1 Bacteroidales bacterium | reverse complement strand
TACCAACTGCAATAAGCAAAAACGATATTTTAATTTTTGGCTCCTTTTATTCACTCGACAAAAAGATTAGGTCTCAGTTAAAACAGTTTGTATCAATTGCCAAGGATAAAGGTGCGATTATTATTTACGATCCAAACATACGTCAGGCCCATCACCTTAAGGATAAGGAAACTTTGCAGGCGGTAATGGAAAATATTGCTTTGGCAGATATTGTGAAAGGCTCCGATGAAGATTTTGAGAATATTTTTGGGAAGTTTGAAGATGGCTTTGTTTTAAACGAAATTAGGAAAATAAATCAGGATGCTATTGTTATTTTCACCAAAGGGGAAGATGGAGCAACAATTATTTCTGGTGACAAGAATCTTTGTGAGAAGCCTGAAAAAATAAACATTGTAAGTACTGTTGGTGCCGGCGATAATTTTACTGCGGGCTTAACATATTTTCTTTCCAAAGCACTTCCTGAAAACAGAAATCCGAAGCATTTTTCAGAGAATGAACTCCAAATCATGCTTCGGACTGCTACTAAATTCTCTGCCAACGTTTGTCAATCACTCGACAATTATGTTAGCCACGAATTTGCTAGTTCTTTATAATCTTCTTGGTAGAGGTAGTAATCCCATCAACTTTCAAGTTCACAAAATATACTCCTGAATTTTTGCTTTCAAGATTAAGCAGTAAATTATTTTGTCCTGCGAACATCATTTCTTCAGCAGAACTATGAACAAGCCTTCCGTCAACAGTATAAATATCCACCTGAACCAAAGATTCCTTTTCAAGTGAAAAACTCAAATTTACATTCTGAGTAAATGGATTTGGGGAAACATTAAGTTTCATACTTTCATCAACTCTACTTCTTATTCCCAATGAAGGGTCATGAATTGCAATAGCCTTAATACAAATATTTCCGGTATTCTGAAAACCTGAGGCATCGTCGTAATCATAAAAATCAATCCAGACACCTTCGTCAGAGTAGTACGACTCTCCTTCATTTGCAGTAGAAGGAACAATAACACGTGTGCTCGCACCAAGTAGTACAGGTACTTCTGAAGTGCGGTCGTAGGCAAATCCCCCATTGTCAAGGCTAAGGAAAACATAAAATTCATCGTTGGCAAAAATCCTTGCAGTGTCAATTAAATTAACAGTGTGCAAACCTGAATGCAGAAAACTGCCAGAGGTGCTAGAAAGTTCATCAAGCAATCCAATACCATCAAAAGTATCGAATATTTTTACTGTATAATTTACATTACTTTCGGCAGTAAAGAAATTAACGGCTACTATTGCTTCGTCCTCAACAGCAGTAAAAGCATTAAAAGCCTGATCAATATATTTTAATGTATCGCGCCAACCATGGTAGTCGTGATAATAGGCAGTATCCCATTCCATTAAATCAACATCTATAAAACTAACTGCACCCATTTCAGGATTCTGACAGGCTTGTTTGTCGTAGTAAGAAATCCAGAAATAACCATCATTTCCCCAATCTGCACCCCAACTATTTTTAACCAACCATGCTCCAGGCTCAGGAGCCTGAGTAATATGATTATCGTCCCAGCCAATTATGGCTACCGAATGATTTGGTTCAAGATTACTAGTTGGTGGTTGATAATGATTTTTTAAATCACCATCGAAGAAGGCACCATCCCAGCACATACAAATTGCCATTACCCCATAGTCAATAACTTTTTGTTTTATGGTGTCTAAATTCTCCAGGTCTGCGCCTGCTGTGTACCATTCCACATCTTTTGGATAGTAATGATGAAAACTATCTCCGTTAAAATCTGGAGGTGTACTATACGACTGACCATCAATTTGTCTTACTGCACCATCCAGACGTGAAATATAGGCAGTTACAACCCTATAATCACCACCATAATGCACATCCAAACCTTCACCGTTATTGTAGGGAGGATCGAGGTCAGCATTATAATAACTATTATAACCATTCCACCAATCGAGGTGATATTCCGCTAATGCTGGCTCACCAAATTCGCCTTGCGAATCCCAGTTACCGGTAATTAAAAGGTTACCTTCCATGGCACCCATGGTTCCATGTGTCCAGCAAGTACCACCCTGCTGACTCTTTACAGAAGTTACATAATTTACACCATCAACATCGCGCAAGTCATAGGTTTCAGGCAATTGGGCCATTGCAGAAGTTGCAAGACCAAGGACAATTAATAAAAGTAGATTTTTATACATAATTATTGGTTTTAATTGTTTGACAAAGTTTTTTGTGCATTAGTTGTTTTTCAGCAAATCATTATAAATTTTGTAGTTTTCTTCATCGAAACAAACAAAAAACACTTGTTCGAATGAATTACTTTCTGTTAGAAATTGCTTTACGGTATTAACAGCAATTTCTGCTGCTTCCTCCTTAGGAAATCCATAAACACCTGTACTAATATTTGGAAATGCTATTGATTTCAAGTTTTTAGCATTTGCAATTTCAAGGCTTGTGATATAACACGATTTAAGTAATTCAACTTCGTTTGAATTACCTCCTCGCCAAACAGGTCCAACAGCATGAATCACAAAATTAGAAGGGAGATTATAGGCTTTTGTTATTTTGGCAGAGCCTGTTGCACAGCCCATAAGCAAACTACATTCTTTCATGAGGTCTGGCCCAGCAGCCCTATGAATTGCACCGTCAACACCACCTCCTCCAACTAGTCTACTATTTGCCGCATTTACTATGGCATCAACCTTCATTTTGGTGATGTCGTCCTTAACTAAAAGAATATTTGCTTTTAGCATTGTATAAAATATAAGTATTATGCCTTTACTTTCTTCACTATAAGTTGCCCAGTTTGATACCCAACCACTTCAATTTTATCGTCTTTTTCAATGTATCCAGTAATTGCTGTTGCATCAAACATATCTCCGTCAATTAATATTTTTCCTGATGGTCTTAATATTGTCATGGCCACACCTGTTTTTCCAGTCATTTCAACGTATTCTTCGGTTGCAGTTGTATAGCCTTCGTCAGCATTTTGTGTTTTTGCCAGTGCAAAGTTCCCAAAACCATTGGTTGCAAACATTTTACTACTAAGCCAAATGGAAACAACAATTGACAAGAAGAATGCAATTATTACAACAAAGAACGATTTAATTACAAGTGAGTAATCATAATCAAACATACCTTCTCCCATATTTTGTACAGTACTAAGTGTTAGTCCTGTAATCATAAATACGACACCTAAGACTCCCGCAACTCCAAATCCCGGCAAGGCAAAAACCTCTATGGCAACCAATATTAAACCAACAATAAAAAGTAATATCTCCCAATGATTTGCAAGACCTTCTAGATAAAGAGGTGCAAAATATAAAAGGGCGGCAGAGGCGGCGGCGGCAATTGGGAAGCCAATTCCGGGTGATTGAAACTCAAAATAAATACCGCCTAAAATTATCATTATCAAAACTCCACTAACCATTGGGCTTATCAAAAATCCAATTATTTTATCTGTTGCTGTTAACTCATGGCGCACAAGTTTGTAGTTTTTAATTCCTGCTGTTTTAAGCACATCTTCAATGTTATCAACCTCCGCTTCACAAAATCCATGTTCAATTGCTTCAGAAGTTGTAAAAGTTAGTACCTGCCCTGAATCGCTAATTCCGGCAACGTAAACCTTAGGATCTACCATTGATTGTGCAATTTTAGGGTCACGTCCTTTGGCTTCTGCAGTTGCACGCATCATCGCTCTCATATACGATTGATATTTGTCAGGCATTTGCTCCCCTTTTTCATTTACAACAGTTGCTGCACCAATACTAGCTCCCGATGCCATATAAATTGAATCGCAGGCAATGGAGATTAACGCTCCTGCAGAAGCAGCATTTTTATCGATAAAAACATAAACGGGAATTTCTGTATTAAGTATTTTGGTTCTAATCGAATCGGCAGCATCCAACATACCCCCATAAGTATTCATGTGAATTATTATCAGATCTGAATTCAATTCTTCAGCCTCTTCAATGGCATTTTTTGTTGTTCGCCATACAGGTGGTGCAATCATCTCTTTAATATCAAAAGAATAAACCTTGGCAACCGTTGTATCATTTTCGGCAACAGCCGGAAAAACATTAGTAATAAAAATTACTAACAACAATATTCTAATCAGAATCTTCTCCATCTTTTTTCTTCCTAATTTTATTAATTCGCCTAACACGTCTTTTTGCAGCCTGTCGCCTCCAGTATTTACCCCAAACAATGTTAGTCCACATTCGTTCGTGAAGGTAATAAATAATCATTTTAGAAATAACCTCAACCCCTACCGCTGCAGTGATAACTTCTATGGCAATCTTTGTTCCTGCAGTAAAATAGAAAATAGTAAATGTAGTTAGAGAAGCTACTAATCTCCAACTAATGGCCTTGAAAATACTCCTTTGAGGACTATCCTTTTCAAAATCTTTATGATTTTTCTCTTCAGACATTTTTATTTTTTATGATACTACAATATTAGTAAAAAAAAGAAGTCAGTTTTTCAAGAAACTCTTTATGTGTTATTCCATTTGAAGAAACGATTTGTCTCCCAAACACATAATTTTCATTACCTTTAAAATCAGTAACTTTACCTCCCGCCTGTTGCACTAAAAAAGCCCCTGCAGCAACATCCCAAGAATTTAATCCGTATTCATAAAACAGTTCGAACCTGCCTGCTGCAACGTAAGCAAGATCGACAGCGGCAGAACCTAAGCGGCGTACTCCCCTGGTAGTTTGCATCAAATCCTTTAAAAATTCGAGGTATTGGTCAAGCACAGAATAATCGTGATATGGAAATCCCGTAGCCACAAGCGAATCATTAAGTTTTTCCTGAG
>JAOZNY010000440.1 GCA_029933565.1 Bacteroidales bacterium | reverse complement strand
TTTATTGTTTTGGTTTCCCATAATAATAATTTGCTTGTTCAATAAAAGAATCAAGATGAATACTATTTCTAATGATTTCTTTTTTTGTAAAATTTGAACTGTCGAAGAGGTTTTGCTGTTTAGCAGAAAGAGGCTCGTTATGATATTTTGCTTCAATTAAAAAATCGTGCTTAACTGCAAAATCTATTTCTACGCCATCTCTGAAATAGTAGCAAGGTGATAGGTGTTTTAGTTTTAAGAATACATAGTTTTCGAACAGGCTGCCTTGGTCGCGGAAGCCAGTTAGGTGGTTCCTTATGCCAAGGTCAGGTGCATAAATTTTCTTCTGTGCAAGAATAGTTTCGTTTGTTTTGCCGCATCTTCTAACTTGGTAAATTAAGAAGACACTTGAAAAATACTCCAGGTATCTTTTTGAGGTGTCTGGCGAAATTTTTAGAATTCTGGATAGTTTGTTAATGCTAACCAGTTTACCTGCCCTTTCCATTAGCAAAAGGTAGTATTCCTTTAAAATAGCAGGTGATTTAATGTTGTAAATTGCGGCGATGTCCTTGTAAATAATGTCATCAACCAAGTTGCTCAGATAGGAGGGGTCGTCAGTCAAAACGTATCCCGGAATACCTCCCGACGAAATAAAATCACTAAAATACCCTTCAAGCAAATGGCTGTCTGAACTTTTCAGTTTGATATTTTTAAACAGCAGATATTCGTTAAAATCGAGAGGAAGAACTTCTAGTGCAATGCTCCTACCGGTTAAGTATGGTTTCCCCTTTTTGAGCAGGGATGCACTGGATGACGAAGCAAATATTTTAACATTATGCAAGTCATACAGGTTTTTTAACTGGATTTCGTAGTCGTTTTTGCTGGTTATTTCATCAAAAAATAAAAAAATCTTTTCATCAAACTTTATTTTATTCAACTTCCTGAATTCTTCAGTTATCTCAATAATACTGTTATTGCGTAATAAATAATCATCGAGGCTGATATAAAGTATTTTTTTTGGGTCAATTTTGGTTTCATTTATTAACTGGTAAATAAATAATTTAAAAACCGATGTTTTTCCTGACCTACGCAAACCTGTTACAAAAACAACAAGCTGGTTTGATAATTGTTTAAGTAGCATGTTTGTCAGGCTTTCCCTGTTTATGAGGGAAACAGGCTTTTCAGCACCATCCCACCAAGGATTATATCTACTTAAAACACTTTGCATATTGCAAATATACATAAAATATACGA
>JAOZNY010000209.1:3346-4839 GCA_029933565.1 Bacteroidales bacterium | reverse complement strand
GTTGTAGTTTGATTCTGTGTAACGACTTTTGCTTCTGCTTGTACCCAATCTTTCCTAGTGAATTTACAAGCCTTCTCAATTCCAATAAAATATTTACTTGTTTGAAGGTAATGCTGAAGGCTGTCTTGTGGCAAAGGTTTTTCCCCTCTTTTTCTAAGATGTTCAGCATATAGTTTGGCAACAGAATTAAATTTGAATTTAAGAATTAGTTTTTTTTCCGGAAATTCAAGTTTATTGTGAGTAGTTTTCAGGTGGTGAAGGGATTTAACCCTAAAGTGCCATTTATCCAAAAGGTAATTATCATCATACATTGCTTCGAGTAAAGACCAGAAAACTCCGATTTCATCACTTTGTTTGATCTGTTTATTGTGATTTCGGGTAACAGAAAGCCCATGAGCAAACAAAGACTTATAATCAAAGGAAAAATTAAACTTTGATTCAATTGTTTTAAAACTTGCCATTACGGTACAAATATTTCTTAAGAGGCGATCATTGATATCTTCTGTGGAAGTATCTTTGATTAGATCTCTCATTACAGAATCATAGTTTACTTTATATTGTTCGATAAAATATTTACGGTGTTTAAGAAATTCAGCAGTTATATGTGGAAGTCCATCACGTTCAATTTCCTGAAGTTTTTCAAAGTTACTTTTAGCCTCTTTTGAAAGTCCTTCTTTGGAAAGGAATTGCAAAAAGAGCATTCTGGTTGAAAGGGCAACATCAATGGTAGGCATTTCCTGACCGGCTATAATAACAGCCTGGTTAACTTCAGTAGTTTCTTTTTTTCCTCCTTTATCCATATTAAGCCTGGATCTTCCAATAGCATTATATATAGATTTAAGAGTTTCTATTTTATCAAAGTCCAGGTTGTTTTTATATTCATCGATAAAAGCAATGGCATTGGAAAACATTTCAAGATGTTTAGCAAGTCCGGGTTTGGTTCCGTTGTGTATATTGAATTCAGTTTGTTTCTTTCCGAACAAACTAAGCAATGAATAAGCAAGCGTATTCTTTCCAGATCCTTTTTGCCCGAATAAATTTAGCAGGGGAAAATTGTCGTTTAAGTAAAGAATATGATCGCGAAATAAAGCAGAAATATACCAGGCAAAACCAATCATTGCATTATCACCATGAACTTTGATATAAAGATCCATCCATGTTTTAATATCGATAGTAGGCTTTCGATATTGAAATTTTCTTTCATCAATAAAAATGCTTTTGTCTTTAAGATATATTTTTGAGAAAGCAGGGATAAAATAATCGTTGTCGTTATAATTTACAACTCCGTATTCATCAATGGGAACAAACTCACCTGTGTCATTTATCATTCCGTTGGCCCAGGCCCAAAAACCTTCTTTTTGCCAACCGAGGTTAGTAATTTCCTGACAAGTGCGGGTTTCTTCATAGAGTTTCAGTTTGAGTTTCTGAAATTGCGCCATTTGTCCCCAAAACATGAAATTACCTTTGCTTTCTACATTTCGCTGAAAGCCTTG
>JAOZNY010000209.1:0-3246 GCA_029933565.1 Bacteroidales bacterium | reverse complement strand
TGGATGCTGCGAGCAATTCTTTAAACCGATCTGAAAAAAGTCTTGCTTTGATCTTACTTTTGGAAGTAATGGTATCAATACAAAGTTGCCTTTTGGATCTACTAACGTGCATAAGCAAGGCAGTAATTTCATTAATGGCATCATTTTTCAGGTTTGGATCTTCACCGATAGCAGCAAAGATCTTATCAGAGTACCAGGAAATAAAATCTTGACTATTATCCTTTATCCATTGGTTATATTGCTTTTCTTCATTAAAAAAACTTTCCGGATCTTCTTTTTCGGGTAAGACTGCAGAATAAGGAATAAGCCCGGATTCAACTAATAGTTTACCAGATTTGACCAGGGCATTTTGCCCTGCCGAATCTCCATCATAGAGTAAGATAACACGATCAGCGAAGCGGTTTATGAGTTTTATCTGTGAATCTGTCAAGGCAGTGCCGGAAGTGGCAACAGCGTTGGTAATTCCGATTTGGTGCAGTTTTACACAGTCCGGATTTCCTTCAGTAAGAACAACAGTTTTAGAAATAGCAATATGTTCAATGGCGAAGTTAAAGCCAAAAAGAACATCACTTTTATTATAGGCAATAGTTTCTTTAAGGTTGAAGTATTTGGCAAAATCTTTATTATCGTTATACGGTAATATTCTACCTGAAAAACTTATTATGTTTTCGTGGCGGTCCCAGACAGGGAAAATAATTCTATTTTGAAAAAAATCATAGATTTTATTATTCTTTTTGCTTTTGGAAACAAGCCCGGTAGAAATGAGAAAACCATCTGAATAATTTTGTTTTGTAGCAATATCATAAAGGGTAGTATAACCACCAGGGGCAAAACCAATTTTCCATTTCTGAATTGTTTCAAAGTCAAAGCGTGAATGAATGTATTCATAAGCAAGGGAGTTTTCAGGTAGGAAAAGTTGTTTATGGAAGTAATCAGCAGTTTTTAAGTTAAACTCTTTAATCTTTTTGGATTTATCAATTATTTTAATTTGTTGCGGAGAGAGTTTTTCTTCTTCAATAGTGATATTAAGTTTTTCAGCAGCGTATTTTAATGCTTCAGGATAAGAAAGATGTTTATGCTCCATGAGAAAATTAATAGAGTTACCACCTTTTCCACAGCCAAAACATTTAAAAATTCCTTTTGCCGGTGAAACCGTAAAAGAAGGAGTTTTTTCATTATGGAAAGGGCAATTACCAATAAGATTAGCACCTTTTTTATCCAATTTCACAAAGTCTTTAATAATTTCTTCTATTCTTATTTCTTGAAATATTCTATCAATTGTTTGTTTATTGATCATTTATTGTTGATTTATTAAAGATTAGCGAAAAAAAAAGCCAATGCTGCGAAGCGACTGGCTTTTCGATTAATATAAAATGATTAAGAGAATTGAAAATTCTTTATATAATTGGATTCGTTAAGTTCCTTTTGTTTAATTACAATTTTCAAATACCAATGTTGGTGTAGAAGATTGTAAAGGTTTAATATTTCTTGATTTGAACATTGCTCCAGATAGTCAAAATGTGAAAGGTTCTTTGTTTTGTCTTTACTCATGATTCAAAATTGTTTTCAAGTTTCATTAGGAATTTGGATTTATAAGAGAATAGGCTTGTGTAACAAACAATTCAAATCTGGTTACTACTAATAAGTTTGATTCTACTATTATTTCTCTTATTAAATATCTTTTAGATAGAATGAATTTAGCAGTTCCAACATCATTTAAATTACGATCAACATATTGACGCAATTCATCAAGGATATAAGCCATTCTAGCGGTACTTTTTTGATTTAGCCCGGATTCAACTAGATAGGATCTGCGGTCATGCAATTTCTTAAAAAAGAGTTTCCAATCTTTCTTAAATGTCGATTTGGGAATTTGGGCTAATTTCATATTAAAAGAAAATAGGGGTAAGAAAAAAGGCAGGGAATGAACAAAACCTGCCTCCATCAATAACAATTACAACTAATATAAAAATCAAAATATATATGAAAAAACCGTTCATTATTATATCATTAATTCTGTGGTAATTCAACTAGATATTTAGGATCTGGAACAACAATATCTTCAATGTTTAAATTCAGGTAAGCAGAAATAACATTAATACTATCAATTGTTGAAAGTTGTGGATGGTCAAATTTGATCCATTCTTTAATTGTATAGAAACTTTTTGCATGAAGATCCTCTAATGCTCTAATACAATTCTTGTTTTTTCTGTGTTTTAATTGGTCTAGAACGACTGCGTTTATTGACATAATGTAAAATAAATTTGTGAAAACTTGACAATGGCAAAAATACTTAGTATATTTACCACGCAAAAGTACAAAGAAATGTACAGACTGAACACTATTAACTACATTATTGTACACATGAATACTATTTATACTTTGTATAAATAATAGAAATACTTAAAGTCATGATATACGAGAAGTTAAAGAAATACCAAAAAGCAAAAGGATTAACTAATTTGCAAGTAGCGCAAGCATTGGGAAGATCCAGGCAATGGTATCAGGATATATTTAAGAAGTTAAACTTAAAGATAGACGAATTAGGAATGTTTGCTGAATTATACGAAGTAAATATTACAGAGTTCTTCAAAGATCCAGATTCAGAAAACGAATATGTTTTTGATACAAGTAAAAGGAATGAATATATAGAAAAGATAGACAGCCTACTTAGCAGTAGTACCTTAAGTATTGACAAGTTGCTAAGTGTAACATTGGAGTTACAAGAATGCAGAAATGAAATTATTCAACTAAGGGCTGAAAATGTAATTATAAAGCAGGAGAATGAGGCTCTTGCTCGAAATAAGTAAGAGTACATTGATTTAAAGATTTAATAAGGTATTTAATAAGCATAGCCGTATTAGTATCAATAAATGATTGGGACATTAATAATTCAATGTTGTGATTAACAAAAGCGAAGGTATCAAGTTTATTCATTATAGAGATAGGCTCTTTCACAGGACATGAGAAATACTTAGGCATACAAGTTTTAGCTACTTTTTTTGTTGACATGATGTTTAGAATTAGTGAATAATAATTTAAGCAATAACACAAATATAATCGAAGTAATTTATAATTAAGTATAAATAAGAGTGTGAAAAAATCAGTATTAATCAGTAATTCAAATATGGTATAAAGTTTCTACAGGAATACAAATGTTACATAGGTGGCAAATGTGGCAAACCTGAAAGTCAGTGATAACAAGGCATACAGAGCAGGGTGCAGAGTCCCCCTCTCTCCGCAAAA
>JAOZNY010000439.1 GCA_029933565.1 Bacteroidales bacterium | reverse complement strand
CGTGCCGGACTTATTTCGCCTGAGAATGCAATGGTTGAAGCACAAAAAGTTGCTGCTCAGGATGCTGCCGACTCCAAAAAAATTGGTGAGTTTGGTAGCGAATTGATTGATAAAAAAGCAAATATACTTACACATTGTAATGCTGGTTGGCTGGCTTTTGTTGATTACGGCACTGCCCTTGCGCCTGTTTATCTTGCCAAACGACAGGGTAAGGAGGTTTTTGTTTACGTTGATGAAACCCGTCCCCGTGGCCAGGGAGCAAGGCTTACTGCATGGGAACTTCATAACGATAGGGTAGATCATGTAATTATTCCCGATAATGCTGCTGCTGCATTGATGTCGCAGAAGAAAATTGATATGGTAATTGTGGGTGCCGACCGCATTGCCGCCAATGGCGATGTTGCCAATAAGATAGGTACGCTCGAAAAAGCAATTGTTGCCAAAGAATATGGAATACCTTTTTATGTGGCTGCTCCCACTTCAACATTCGATAAGTATTGTATTTCGGGCAAGGAAATTCCAATTGAGCAACGCTCAGAAGACGAAGTACTTTACCAAACAGGAACCGATGCAAATGGTAATTTAGTAAAGGTACTTGTCGCTTCCCCCGGCTCCAGGGCAATTAACCCCGCATTTGATGTTACTCCTGCAAAATATATTGCAGGCATAATTACCGAAAAAGGGATTGTAAAGGCTCATTATAAATCCATCAGGAAATTGTTTGAGGAGGATTGAACAATTTATTTTAACTATCTTTGCTATATGGAAACCATTAAGATATCGATACTTAATCCTCGAGTAAAACAAATTATTATTAATCTCCAGTCGCTTAACTTATTGCGCATTGAAAAAGACTCCAACGAAAAGGCCTTGCCTGAATTATCACCAGAGCAAAAAGAAGACTTAGACTTATCTTATTTGGAAAGTGAAGAGGAAAACTCACTTATTGATAATTCTGTTGTTATGGAAAAACTTTCTGAGTATTTAAGTGGTTCGACAAAACGCTAAACCGTTATTGCTTTAACACTATGAAAATTAGGTGGACAAAAAGGGCTCTTAATACGATTGAACAAGTTTTAGAATATCTTGAGTTAGACTGGGGAACAGTAACGTCAGAAAAATTTGTACGATCATTTCAAAGAAATCTGAAAACACTATCACAAACCCCTAGAATTGGTAAGACTTATGATAAAAAGCGAGGTGTTCGTGCCTTTGTGATTTCTAAACATATAACTATCTATT
>JAOZNY010000208.1 GCA_029933565.1 Bacteroidales bacterium | reverse complement strand
CTGCTCTTTCCACAGTTGAGCAAACGATTTTGGGGCAATTTCAGGAAATTCACGTCTTGGTCCCCAGGCTTTGGCTGCCAGTTTTTTTGCTAAGAAATTTTTTGTTCCTCCTTCGGTAAAGTCTAATAATTTACGTGAATTTAGAGCAATTGTCGACCATTTATTTAATCTACGTTCAGAGGTTGTTATAGTATTTCTCTTAACTGCTTCATTACGGTTCTCCAACAAAAGTTCGTGAATTGGTATTTTAACCGGGCAAACTGTTGTGCATTTTCCGCAAAGCGATGAGGCAAAACTTAAATGGCTATATTTTTTAAAATCTTTCATATGGGGTGTAATAACTGCCCCGATTGGTCCGCTATAAGTTGTGTTATAAGTATGTCCGCCAATATTTTTATAAACAGGGCACACATTCAGGCAGGCCCCACATCTGATACACGAAAGTGCCTGTCGTTGTAATTCCTGTGCTAATAATTTCGACCTTCCATTGTCTAAAAGTATCAAGTACATTTCTTCAGGTCCATCTTTTTCACCCTTAGCCCTTGGTCCACTAATTATTGAATTATATGCTGTTAAATGTTGTCCGGTTCCATGAGTAGCAAGCAGTGGCCAGTACAAATCAAGATCATCAAAATAAGGAATAATTTTTTCGATACCTGAAATTGCAATATGTATTTTTGGAAACGACATCGAAAGCATGGCATTACCTTCATTTTCTGTAACAGCAATTGAGCCGGTATCGGCAATCAGGAAATTTGCTCCACTTACGCCCAAATCCGATTCAATAAATTTATTTCTTAAATAATTACGTGTGTATTCTGTCAGTTCCTCAGGGCTCAAACCTTCACTCAAATCAAATTTATCATGATATAGTTTGGCTACATCTTCCTTCGACATATGCATTGCAGGAGTTACAATATGATATGGTTTTTGTCCTGCCTGCTGAACAATAAATTCTCCTAAATCAGTTTCCTGAGTATCAACACCTTTTTTCTTAAGCGCATTATTCAGTTCTATTTCTTCGGTCACCATCGATTTCGATTTGACCATTTTTGTTAAATTGTGTTTTTTTACAATTTTATTGATTTCCTTTATTGCTTCATTAGCATCACGTGCCCATATTATTTTACCACCATTTTTTAGAAAATTATCTTCAAATTCAATGAGGTATTTATCGAGTTGGTTAATTACCTTATACTTTATATGTCCTGCTCTGTTTTGAGCAAGTTCCAAATTACTGTAAATTTTAAGTCCTTTATCTACAGCAATATCGTAACGCGAAATATTATAATTAAGGGTTTTCCGATGATCTTTATCGAAACAAACCTTTTCTGATTTTTTTATGAATGCTAATTTTTCGAAACTATCTTTCAAAACTCTAAATAATTTTAAAGTAATTTATTTATTTTTTCAACTCTACCTATGTGTCTTCCCCCTTCAAATTCAGTAGAAAGAAACTTTTTTGTTATTTCCCAAGCCAGATCAAACTCAACAAACCTACCCGGCAACGACATAATATTAGCATTGTTATGAAGCCTGGTAAGTTCGGCCTGTTCAACTGTCCAGCACAAACCGGCTCTTACATTAGGATATTTATTAGCAGTAATCTGTGCTCCATTTCCACTTCCACACATTATTATTGCTCTTTCAATTTCTCCGTCGTTAATAGCCTTTGCTGCAGGATGAATCATATCAGGATAATCAACACTGTCTTCACTAAAAGTTCCAAAGTCTTTTACCTCATATCCCTCTTCTATAAGTTTAGCTTTTATGAACTCTTTCATGGCAAATCCACCATGATCTGAGGCCATTGCCAAAACTTTGCCACTATCGTTCATTGTTAATAATTTTAAAATACAAAATTAATCAAATAAAATTGCTGATGGAAAACTAATTGAAAACTAATGAGTTTATTATTTCTCCAAAATTCAATAATAATTCCAACGGTTTAATAATCAAACCAATAAAAATTATCATCATTAAATTGTTAATAACAGTAATTTTTGTTCAGAAAAAGTTAATTAAATGAGCTTTGTTAACAAATGAAATTTTTGATTTTTTTTGAAATTCGAAAATAGATTATTTACGAATAATTATTGTTTGGTAATCAACAGGCATTTCACCATAAAACTATTTTTTTTATTAACATTTATGTTTACTAACAGTTTGTTAATTATTCAATATTTAGTTGATGTTCTTTTCTTTACATCAATTTAAGTAGTTAAAAACTTAGTACAAACTTAGTATTTTGCTAAATTCAAAATTTAATACATAAAACTTATACAAGCTATCAACAGCATATTATTATTATTAATATTCTTTTTTAAATATTTAAATATTGTTATACGTCATTGTTAGTAGTATTTTTGAATTCGCAAATATTAAAAAAACGCAGTTTTAAAACGATGGATTACAAAGATAAAATTCTTCAGTTAAAAAAAGACAAAAATGCTTTGATTCTTGCGCATTTTTATCAAATTCCGGAAATACAGGATATTGCCGATTTTGTTGGCGATAGTTTGGGTCTTGCGCAAAAAGCTGCTGAGGCCAAATCTGATATTATTGTTTTTGCAGGAGTTCATTTTATGGCCGAAACAGCAAAAATGTTAAATCCAAATATTCCTGTTTTGCTGCCTGATTTGGAAGCAGGTTGTTCACTGGCTGATTCGTGTCCGTTGGATAAGTTTAGGGAGTTTAAGAAAAAGTATCCTGACCATATTGTTATTTCATACATAAATACTACTGCTGCTATAAAAACAGAAACAGATATTGTTTGCACTTCAGGAAACGCTGTTCAAATTGTTGAATCATTTCCAAAGGATCAGAAAATAATTTTTGCACCCGATAAAAACCTGGGTGGTTACATTAACAGAATTACCGGAAGAAATATGGTTTTGTGGGATGGAACCTGCGAAGTGCATGATATTCTTTCAACGGAAGCAATATTTAAATTGAAAGAAGAAAATACTGATGCAAAACTTATTGCTCATCCCGAATGTAATGCTGCTGTTTTGGAGATTGCTGATTACATTGGCTCAACAACAAATATGCTCAAGTTCACACAATCCGATAAATCGAAAAAATTTATCGTTGCAACAGAAACTGGCATCTTACATCAAATGCAAAAAAATTCGCCAGACAAACAATTTTTGGTTGTGCCTTCTGATGAAACCTGCTCATGCAACGACTGCCCCTACATGAAGTTGAATACGATGGAAAAACTTTATTTTTGTTTGAAGAATGAAAAACCAGCAATTACGTTAGATGCTGATATTATTGAAAAGGCTAAATTACCAATTGAAAAAATGTTGGATATTTCAAAAATAATGAAATTGATTTAAATTAATTATTGTGATCAGGATGCGTTATTTTAAGGTTTTACTAGTATTTATTTTTTTTGGCAATGTTTTATTGTTGCATGCCCAGGATGATAAAAAGATAAACCTAAATGGATACAATACTTTTTATTACGAAAACGGTACTGTATCCAGCGAAGGGAGCATGAAAAATGGTAAACCCGAAGGCTATTGGAAAAACTTTTACGAAACAGGAATTATAAAATCAGAAGGCAACCGTAAGGATTTTTTGCTCGACAGTCTTTGGAAGTTTTACAATGAAGAAGGAAAAATTGTTCTTGAAATTAATTATGAAAAAGACAAAAAAAATGGCTTCCGAACAACCTACCAGGGTAGCGAAATTTTAAAGGAATATTTTATTGATGATGTAAAACAGAAAAATTCCCTATTGCTTTTTGCAGATGGAAAAATAAAAAAGAAAACGCCTTTTATTGATGGTTTGGAGCAGGGTCTTGCAAGGGAATACGATAACGATGGCAATATTGTACAACTTATTACCTACAAAAAAGGATATATTGTTGAAAGAGAAAGAATAAACCGTTACGATTCTGATACCTTGGCCCATGGCAAATGGAAGTGGTTTTATGAAGAAGAAACACTTTGGCAGGAAGGTAATTTTAAGCACGGACTTAAAAATGGGTACTTTAAAGAATACGATCGCAATGGAGATCTTTTGTCAGCAACCAAGTTTGTTGATGGCGAAAAAATTGAAAAGGCCGAAGAACTTGCCAAACTTGATGTGAGGACAGATTATTATCCCAACGGGAAAGTTAAAATTGTGGCTACTTACAGCAAAGAAGGTGTGCCCGAAGGTGTTAGGCGCGAATACAATGAAGAAGGGGAAGTTGAAAAATCGTATATATTTCTGCATGGAAAAATAATTGGGGAAGGTATTTTTACCGATGCCGGATTGAAGGAGGGCAATTGGATTGAATATTATACTAACGGTAAAATAAAGGCAAAGGGCAATTATAAAGCCGATATAAAAACAGCACAATGGCAATATTTTTATTCCAACGGTCAACTCGAACAAATCGGGCTTTACATAAATGGTAAAACCGACAGCATTTGGAATTGGTATTATCCCAATGGAAAGATTTTAAGAAAAGAAAACTTTATTGATGGCCTTGCCGATGGAATGATGACTGAGTACTCAATGGATGGCAGTGTAATTACCCAGGGCGATTTTATTGAAGACAAAGAAGAAGGTTTTTGGTTTTATGTGGTTGGCGATTCGCGCGAAGAAGGCGACTATGCCGAAGGCCTGCGCAATGGCAGATGGAAATCTTATTACGGCGATGGTAGTTTAAGTTTTGAAGGCAAATTTGTTGACGATTTGCCAAATGGTGAGCACACCTGGTATTGGGATAACGGTAAAATTAAAAAGCAAGGCAAATACTCCATGGGCCGCAAAAATGGCGACTGGAAAAAATATGATTATAACGGCCAGTTGTTTATTACAATTTCTTACCGTGCCGGGAAAGAAGTTAAGGTGGATGGAATTAATTTGGATTAG
>JAOZNY010000438.1 GCA_029933565.1 Bacteroidales bacterium | reverse complement strand
AAAATGTCAAAAATAAGGGTTGCGATAAATGGCTTTGGAAGGATTGGCAGGGTTACTTTCCGTCAGATTCAGAAGAATAAAAACATGGAGGTTATTGCCATCAACGACATTACCGACTCAGCAAATCTTGCCCACCTTTTAAAATACGATTCTGTACAAGGGCGATTTGATGGAAGCGTTGAGCACAATGGAGACCATATTCTCGTAAACGGGAAAAAGACTCTGGTCTTCAATGAAGCCGATCCGGGAAAACTGCCATGGAAGAAATTAAAAATAGATGTAGTTATTGAAAGTACCGGTCAGTTTGTTGAAAGGAAACAGGCAATTAAGCATGTTGAAGAATCGGGAGCCAGGAAAGTGATAATTTCGGCCCCTGCCAAAGGTGAATTCGACGATGTTCAATACATTGTTCTTGGAGTAAACGACCACCTAATTGATAAAAATGAAGTAGTTATTTCAAACGCTTCTTGTACCACAAATAATGTTGCTCCACTAATAAAAATACTCGATGAACGCTGGGGAGTAGAAAAAGGTTTTATGACCACCGTGCACTCCTATACCAAAGATCAGAATCTTGTTGACGGCCCACATAAAGACTGGCGCCGTGGACGTGCAGCAGCATACTCAATAGTGCCAACAACCACCGGTGCAGCAAAAGCATCTACCAAAATATTTCCTCACTTAGCAAATAATTTGGGCGGTGCCGGAATACGAGTACCTGTACCAGATGGCAGCCTTACTGACCTTACTTGCACACTAAAAAAATCAACTAGCGAGGAAGAAATTAATCTGGCTTTTAAAGAAGCCTCAGAAGGATGTTTGAAAGGAATACTGGAATATACTGAAGACCCAATAGTTTCGATGGATGTTATTGGCAACACCCACTCGGCAGTGTTTGATGCTAACCTTACAGCCGTACTTGGCGATAAGCAAAAACTTATAAAAATTGTTGCCTGGTACGATAACGAAATGGGATATTCAACAAGATTGGTTGAATTAATTGAGAAGTTTGTGTAAAGGATTTTCCAAAACGTTTTTTTTCACGCAAAGAGCGCTAAGAATCGCTAAGGTTCGCCAAGGTTTTTTTCAAGAATTTCTTTGCGAACCTTTGCGTAAAATCTTCGCGACCTTTGCGTAACGCTGCAAAGGCGCAACGAAAAGAAACTCTACTACTTAACTTTAAAATATTCAAGTTTCATTTCCCCATCTTCAAAAACCCCATACGAGAAATTAGTTAGCCAGTC
>JAOZNY010000207.1 GCA_029933565.1 Bacteroidales bacterium | reverse complement strand
GGATTTGGAAAGTTTATAAAATGATATTTCTCTCGAATTTTATTTTCGTTAATTGAATAGAGAAATTCTCCTTTTTCAATTCCGTAAACTTCATAGGTAACAAAATATGGTGTAAAGTCCTTTAAGCCATCTAATAAATAATACGCGCTACTATCAGTGGTTTTCATTAAATATGAAACGGCAGTATATTTTCTAATATTGGAAGTGTCGGAAGGGACTTTTGGAGCAAACAAGTTCCAATTTATATAAAAACTGTTCGTGCATGTAGATGTCCGTTCAACACTATATTCAACACTCGCCGACGCACTTGCTGACGCACTAAAAATTCCATAATTAGCATCAACACCAAGACTTACTTCGTAGGATTTGTCGTGGTTATCTGTATCAGAATCACTAAATGTTAATTCAAGTGAACCAGTTCCTCCAGCTTTTATTAATAAATCGGTTTCATTTCTTTCAATCACATCCATACCATTCATGTTTTCAACACCCCTATTTTCGTATGAATGCAGGTTGTAGGCTCTGGGAGAATTATCACCGAAACTCGATAAATCAAAAACCATTCGTTTTAATTGAGGATTGTGAAAAGTAAAAAAGAACAAATTTCGATTTGGGCTAATTGTATTTCCTGCATAATCTTGCATTAGCCAGCGGCTACGTGTAACTGATGGAGCAATATAATAATACCACATCAATCCACTGGAGTCGGCTTGCGAAGGTGATGGATAAATAGGTGATGTAACTGTAATAGTTTTTGAATGACTTGTTCCCTGGCTTTCCATGAAAGAAGCCTTAAAACCTGCCGACACCGGACCAACTCCCATATTTGCTTCAATGGATTGTTCGTAAGTTGTTGATGTGGAAAACTCATTTGAAATTTCGTTAGTAATTGAAAATTCAGATAAAGCACTATTATTAAAAATGTCATCACCAAGTTTATAACCATTAAGAGCATAAGGGGGCGCTCCTTCTACCACAAGAACTACATCAAAAAATTTTGATTTATGATTTATAGGTGGAACCTCTGTTTTTTGGTCTTGGTATTCAAGAATGTCGGATTTCCACAGAGCCGCTCTAGCTCCATCACCACAATTATATCCCTGTAGTAAATATTTCTGTCGCTTATGGGTTGTTTTAGTATAAAATTCCGAAAACCATGTTGCTTTTCCCATAACATATCCTTCGGTTCCAATATGCTCCCAATCGCTAAAAGCATTGTTTTTAAGATTGAGTTCGCAACGTTCAACACCCGAGTCGTCGTAGAAATGTGTATATCCAAACTGAATGTTGTATGAATGGGTAGATGCTCCTTTTATTGATCCCTGAGCCATTGAAATTCTCCAAGCAGAAAAGCCAGTCGCGCAAGCTTTTTTATGGAAAAGAGAAAAATCATCGGGTGTACCCGAGTAAATGATAATGTCATTATTATCTCTATTTTCGTATGAGCCGGGATAGGCGAGCATTATTTTCTCCTCAAGGTCATTATTTACATAAGTAATTGCCGCTACATTTCCAATGGAAGTGTGAGTATTGTTTACTATATGAGGAGTTTCTGAAACTAATACAAGTTTTGATTCATCTTCATTGTAAACAATTTGGTAGTATTTTACGTATTTGTCGGCATCGTCAACAAAAAACATATAAAGTGTATCGTTGTAACTAACGGCAGCCATTTGTTCAACAATAGTTTCTCCAATATGAATTGTATGACTATTTGACCATTCACCTCCAATTTTTCTCTCAAAATATTTTATTTCCTGAGTGTTGATATGGTAGAAAGCATATAGATTTTTTTTGTAAACACAACTGCTAACTTCAAAATCATAGGGTAAATTATATATTAATTGTTCAGTGAATTCATGATGTATACTCCCATTTTCATGCATGCTGTAATAAGATGCAGATAAAGTTGAAGAGTTCATACCTGAGAAGTTGCTAAAGATATAGGTGTGCCCATTCCAGTAAGTAGAGGATGGATTAATATGGTTCCATCCTGGTCCATCGATAAAAACTTTAGAGTAATCGGTTCGGTCTTGTCCTATTATTGATACTGAAAAGACAAACCCCAAAATCATTGTAAATAGTAATTTTTTTTTCATAGCGTTTTTTGTTAAGTGATTGCTAATTATTTTTATGTATTATTTTGTATTTTATTAATCTGATTGGTGTTTATTTTTTAATCATTTTACGGTAAACAACAGAATTATTTACTTGAAGTTTAATTATATAGATACCCGGGCTTAATCCCAAAGCATTCAGTTGGAATGTGTGAATACCTTTTTGTTTCTGTCCGGCAAAAAGTCTCTTTACAAATCTTCCATTTACATCAATCAAACTCAAACTAACATTTCCCGCTTGGGATAATTCATATTCAATGGTAGTTTGGTTTTTAAATGGATTTGGGTAGTTTTTGAGTTTTACAGATTGTTCGATTGGCGCATCATTAACTGATAGTGAAGGATCGAAATTGGTGCTGTACATTCCATTTCCCTGGGTGGCAATTGCCACAAAGCCATCCGATTCACGGGCATCGATCATGTCAACCATAATGCTTCCAATTTGATTGGGACTTTCTTGTTTCCAGATAGTTTCTTCTCCATTTAAGGTGGATGTTGAGAACAGACCAATACTTGTTCCTGCAAAATAAACTGTTCCATTTTCGTAGTTAAGCGATTTTACCCATCTGATGGAAGGGCCTGCTCCTGAGCCATCAATATTTTCTTCCAGATTACCACTCACATAATTCCAATTCTCTCCACCATCTTCAGAATAATAAATACTTTTAATCCCATAATTTGAAAATACAGTAAATACTTTATTTGCATCCTGAGGATCAACATCAATGCAAGCAATATATCCATTCATTGGGAAATCAACTCCTGTAATTTCAATTGGCATTGGATTGCCAATATGGGCATTTTCAATTTTATAAATATGACCATCGTTGGTTCCGTAGAACAAAATATTTGCAGGGTTTGCGGAAAGAGTAAGTGCTGAAATCTCCACAGATTCGCTCAGATTGATATTGCTTAACTGGTTCCATCCAACATTTCTCAAAGAAGTATCTGAAGCGGCTAACTTCATATCATCTTTTCGCCAAATACTATTATTTGTTGGCATATAAAATGTTGCATTATTGTTTGGATCGAGGGCAAAATTGCAATAAAATGGAAATGCCGGGTTAGAACCAATGGTAGGATCGTAGTAACTTAAGAGAGTGTCAGGAGTTTGATAATAGATGTCTTTTGTATGCATATCCTCATCGAAAAGACTAGTCCAGATATTCCCGCTATAAGCGGCAACAATAGCATATTGGTGATAATCGGCAAGTTTGCAGGAGAAGCCATCGTAATACAAATTAACGCTGAACCACCACTCACCGGGGTTGTCGGTTACCGAGTAATACCAGTTGTTGTCCTGTAATCCACCAAGCACCCAATCGTCGCCCTCACCGGCACGGTCGATGGTAACCGAATAAAACTGAGAAGTGACTAAATTCGTATTATTTCTATTCCAGTGAATTTTATCATCCATACAATTATTGGTACTAATAATTCCCCCATCGCAGGCAGCAAAAAATACATCGGGATTTGATGGCATAAAGGCCATGTCGTGTTGGTCGGGATGTAGCAAGTGAATGGAATCCATGTCAAAAGGATCGCCACCCATCCATTGGGTTTGAAGCGAATCGGCAAAACCATTGTTCGACCTGAACAAACTCATGCCTCCTAAAAACACAACATTTTCATCATCAGGCTTAACGCCCAAAACAAAAGTGTAACCACCGTAAGTAATAACGGCATTTGGATAAGAGAGGAAATCACCTTTTCCATGTCCAAACATTGTTTCAGTTCTGTTTTCCCATAAACCTACAGTTTCACTAGATGTATATTTCCAGAAAGTAAGATCGGAATTAAAAATTCCTGAGTAAGGAACATCAACTGCCGACGGTTTCTCGGTCATCAGATACATTATATTTTCATTTGATGGAGCTATGGCAAGTTTCATTACACGGGTAACATCAGGAAGTCCGGCGGGTGTAATCTCTGTCCAATTCAAACCATCTTCGGAGCGCCATATTCCCGCTTTAAGCGGATGCATTATGGAAGTTGTATAAGTGCTGAGTGCTGCATAAAGAACACCTTCTGAAGTTATTGCAATATCAGTGGCGAATGATTTATTTGTAAGGTCGCCAAGGGTAATAGCCCAGTTTTCACCACCATCTTCGGAGCGCATTATTGCACCGTAGCAGGCAGCATAAACAATATCTTTATCTGTAGTAACAGGATCGGTTACTATTCTCCATATTCCCTGAAACACATCTTGTAATGATCCCTGACTTCCACCAAGAGTAGATTCAAGAGGCTGCCATGAATCACCATTGTCAGTGGATTTATAAATCCCATTTCCTACACCAATTGTCCTAACATTTGTGCTAACATTTCTTTCGGTAGTATTTAGGATTTCACCGGTACCGTAATACCAGATATTAGTTTTGCCAGATCTGGTATCCTGAGATATGCAGGTAGCGCTCTGCTCACCAATGGCAGGGGTTACTTTTTCCCAAGTACCTCCCTGATTCATCGACTGCCACATTCCTCCAGATGCACTTCCAGCCAGCATATGATTTTCATCTTCCACATCAAAGGCCACACAAAGCATCCTTCCTCCCATATTTATTGGGCCACGGTGAATCCAGTTTTGGTTTCTGTCCGCGTTCTCTTTTGCAGGCAATGTTAAGGCAAATGCCAGTTCGTGTGCTCTGATATTGGCAGGCACTTTATCAGTTTCCGGATTTCGGGTTTTTTGAAACTCTATTTCCGCATTGTAAAGTGCCTTTTGGGCATGTTTGAATTGCTTTGTTGCGACAGGTTTTTTATTAA
>JAOZNY010000437.1 GCA_029933565.1 Bacteroidales bacterium | reverse complement strand
CATCGGCATGCATGATATTGCAATATTCTTTGTCACCAGCCAAAATATCAGGAATAATTTTACAAAATGCATTGGGATACAAACCCTTGTCGAGGTTTTTTATTGCTGAGTGGACATCTTCTTTTGAAGCTGAAACTCCTCTTTTGTCGTATCGGGATAGTGGCGACATTTACTTCTCTTCTTTAAAAGTCAATTTGTGAGTTTTCTTATCAAAATTAAACTCACCAAAACGTTTAAGCAATTTATCGCCAAACACAAGGTCGTGGCGTAATTTATGATTTACTTTAACCTTAACATCAGTAACAGTTTTGTTAGCAATTGTAATTTCAGGAATAATTATTATTGCATTGTTACGAATGGAATTGTCAACAAGAATTTCTTCGGCATTCCCTTCAAAATGTTCCTTGCCAATTGCACCACCTTTAAGTAGGTTCATTGCCTTATCGAGTGAAATCATTGCCTCAGAATGACGGTCGTAGGCAAACTCTTCGTTATAGGCCATAATTATGCAAGTTGAAATAAACGTACCTGTATTGGCTTCTTCTGTAAAGATTACAGAATTATCATCGGGATTAACAATAATATCCAAGTCAGAAATGTCAAGATTAGTGCCCGAAGGTACGTAATCCTTACGCAGCACCCTAAACTCAGTACGGCGGTTAAGTTGGTGAGCCGCTTCTTTTTCTTTCTCGCTATTAAGCGAATTTATAAATTCTTCAGTAAGTACTGTACCTTCCTCAAACTGAACACCATCACGATTATAATTAGTTTTCAGTTCACGTGGCGACCTTTCGCCATAACCTTTTGCAACAAGTCGTGCAGGCTCAATACCTCGTATAATTAAATAGTCAACAGCAGACTGTGCCCTTCGCTGCGACAGCACATCGTTACGCTCGTAAGAGTCACGCAAGTCGGTATGCGATGCTAACTCAATTACCAGATTTGGATTGTCGCGCAAGGTTTGGATTAAGTCTTGCAATGAATCCTGATATTGAGGTTTTAAATCCCATTTAGCTAAATCGTAAAGAATATCGGGTAAAACAACCGGCTCGGCAGGTATAGGAAAAATTATAATATTCTTTTCAAAATCTTTGCTAAACTCCACACCTACAGTTGTTAGTGTTGCTTTAGCATTTAAATAATTTGTCTTTGAAACAATAATCTCGTAGGTGGTATTTGGATCTACCTGGCTATTACCAAAATTAAAATAACCATCCTGATTACTAATTGAAGTCATTGAAAGCCCTG
>JAOZNY010000206.1:2937-4894 GCA_029933565.1 Bacteroidales bacterium | reverse complement strand
TAATTACTTTTAGCTCAGCCAATATTTATCAATAATTTAGCAAAACCTTTTTAGTAGTATTTACTGAATTGGTTTTAAAGTTGAAGAAGTATAATCCACTATTTAATTTAGTGCCACTATTATCTGTTCCATCCCATTGAACTGAGTGTTCGCCTGCTAATAACTTATCATTAACTAAGATTGTAACTTTCCTTCCATCAATATCAAATACTTCAATATTTACAACTGTTTCATTAGCAAGGCTAAATGAAATGGTAGTTTGATTGCTAAATGGATTAGGATAGGCATCACCCAATGAAACTGAAATATCTTCTTGTGGTATATCATGAATATTAGTTACCACATTACCAAAAAATGCCATGTATTCCATCATCAACTGTTTCTTAGTAGATGGGTCATCACCATCTATTAGATCGCCAAATTCAACAGAACAACCAATGGTTTTATATAATCCTTCGTCGAATGCTATGGCACATCCAAACTCAGAATTTGGACTTGTTAAAATGGTAAATGCATCACTATCAGAAGTTAAATAATAGTCGTTATAAGGACTACCGCCCTCAAATTCAATGTGCATATCGTGAGTGAAAGTTCCTGGTTCTCCTGTAATAAAATCATAGGTAAACCAATTATCGTGAACAACATCAATATTAAATTTATTATGTATTGGTAATTGATCGTCATCGTACCATGTCCTTCTACCTTCGAGGTAAAGGTTTCCTCCATTATCCAGATACTCTATTAATTTTTCACTTTCATAAGGCAACAATTGATGACCGCTATTAATAATTCCAAGGGAGACAAATATGGTTTTGTAAATACTCAAATCTGAAGGAAATTCCGTTGCATAATAAGCAATCTGATCCAATTCATCAAAAACATCCATCATAGCCGGACCTGAACGGTTATGTGGATCCAGATCCAAAATAAGAGCAACAAAATGACCAATAACCATGCTAAATTCACCTTCCCCTGAAACCCCATGGTCTGCTTCGATATTCACAGAAAATACTGAAGTAAAACCTCCCGGTGTATTGTCTGCTACACTAACGTTAAATGAGGCCTGACTAGTTCCTTCATATACTAGATTTCCAATATCCTGAGAACTAGTGTTTACTGTTACATATGATTCGTCAATACTTGATAGGGCTATATTTATATTATAAGCTTCAGATGATCCAAAGTTCCCAATATCAACAATAATCTCTACTGTTTCGCCCGGATCGAGTTCTCCATTTCCATTACCAAAAGCATTGTCATCTATTGTAAATCCTAAATATTCCAATTTTGGAGCATGAGCACGAATTTGAAAATCACTATTCCATACCGAATCACCGTCAGTAGCCAATACTTCAAAAGTAATTAAGTCACCATCGCTAATGTTAGAAGCTACATCAAAAGTATATTCATCGATTACTGTAACTGTTTGCTGTGAAATAATATCTCCAAAAAAGGCTGTGCTATCTGTTACATTTATAAAACTACTGTTAGTGGTAATATCTGCGCTTATTTCATATGCATCAACATGGCCAACATTTTCGAGGCCTAATGATAATAAAATAGATTCACCATAATCAAGAATACCATCGCCATTTCCGCTTTCATCGTTAATAATATATTCCTCATAAAGTACATAGGGAATATTATCAGAAATTACATCAACAACACTGTGGTATCGAAAGTAATTAGGTTTTGTAATTACTATATCAAATTCATCGCCAGCCATTAGGGGGCTAAAATTAAATATATGACTAGTGCCGTCAGATTCTGCTGTAGCCATAATTTCACCACCAAAAGAAAGGGCGATAAAGGCTCCTGAATCGGCAACAACTGTAAAACTTGTTGAGTCGGCAAGGAGTACTTTATCATGTTCTACCATCAAAGTAGAAGGAACTTCTGAATACAGTGTTTGAAAGGCATCTCCATGGTGATGGAAAAGAAAATAAGTAACTTCTTT
>JAOZNY010000206.1:0-2837 GCA_029933565.1 Bacteroidales bacterium | reverse complement strand
CCCAATTATATTTTCCAGTAAGACAATTGATTGAAAATACAAAAATAGGATCTTCATTGCTTAAATTATTTAAGTTACCATTATCGTAGTCCGGTTCACCCCAGCCTGTGTGGCCTCCATGATCACGGTGCTGTAGAATAAATGCCCCCGAGTTAATGGCGTTGTTTAAATCGGAGGCTGTTCCACCAGTCCAGTTTCCAAGTTCATTTGGTAACTCAGGTAAATATCCGAGTCCATCCATTCCAAAAACATTCAAAATAGTATTCGTGTTTGATGCAGTCGACCATGGATCAATATCAGGATTACCCTCATAAACCTCGTTAATACGTATTGGATTTTTACCCTTTTCATTCTTAAAGAATCCGCCAATAGTTTCTGTACAAATTTGAAACCATCGTTCAGTTTGCCATCCAGTTGCCGTAATTGGATTATAAAAACTCTCGTATGTGGGAGGATTTTTTTCATAATTCAAAACCTTACTAATCATATTTTCAAGATGGGTCTCATTCTCGGCAGTCATTCTCGACATAATAATATCAGCCATATCGTTACCATTCACATCTCCATAAATATGATCTGATGCACAATAGTCATCCCAAATAGGTGAAAGTATTCGGTCACCGAATGCACCATAATCAGCCATAATCAGGACTGCAATTGGTGGAGTGCTCCAGTTATTGTAGGCATTATTTATAAAATTCTCAATAATTGTAATATCATTACCACCAACTTCAGAAATCGTATAAACACCAGTACTAATTCCCTGTCTATTCCTAAAAAGTTTAAGAGAATCGGCCCATGAAACAAAAGCAGGATTATCAGGAGTAATGATTACATATTCAAATCCATCATCTCTACTTCCTCGTTTTGTATTATGTTGAATTTCGGGTAGCGATGAAAAATTCAAAAGTCTGTCGCGTAGAATGGGATCAAACCAACGATTACGGTATCGCATTTCTCCAAACTGACCACTGCCACCTTCAAAATTCACTTCAAGTTTTATGTCTCTGTAAACAATAAGTTCTTTGGTAACAGGATTGTATTGAAAAGGTGTAATACCAATCTGTACAACATCTACACCTCTCATTATTGTTTGTTCCGAAAGTTGAAAAGGTTCGGCAGGATAGAAAGCGTTTTTCGAGTAAATACTTTCATCTTTATTAAATTCAAGAGGACTATTGTCTGTTTCTAAAGGTATACGTAAAGCAGGTGCTATTTCAATATTCTTATATTTTTCTGTCCGATAGGAAATAATGTTCAAGCTTGCCATGGCATTTTGCGGCAGCGCAATATACTGACTCATTCCTGCTAAATCAGGAGCACCTTCAATGTTCGGCAATAAACTTCCCGGAAGATGAATAGTTTTCATGGGTGTTCCTTTTACGCTAACCTCATCCATAGAAAATTTATGAACAGAATATACTATTTCAACACTTTCTTGAGATTCAAGAATAAGGTTAAAGCCCGTGTCGCTCCAACTTTCAGAAAAGGAAACGGTTTGTGCTGTTAGTGATACTACGTAAAATAATGAAAGTATTAAGGTTACCCCGAACTTATAATGTTTGAACATAATTAAATTGATTAGCCAGACTAAAAGAATATACTTTTTTATTCTATTTCTGAGATTGAAAAAGGCAAATATAACTAAAATTGTTTCTTATGTTTTTGATAAATTATTTCAAGATTTTTAAGTTTATCTCTACTTAAAATGGGGGGCTTTTATTAATTCTTCACCATTCTGTTTCGACCCAAAATTTTGAGTATTTTTCATCATTAATTCAAAAACAAAAATTATGACTAAACCAAATCTTTTTGCTGTCCTTTTGGGAGGTAAAATCCGTAAGAACCATTTAATGGAAGATCACCATTTAGTATTTGTTGTTGCCAGTGATGAAAAAGAAGCCAGAAAATTAGCAAAGTTAAAATGGGATGTAGAGGAAGTACATGTGGATGGAAGTCAACTTATAAAGTCTGTTGATGGTTATAAAATTAATTTAGAAAAAAGCATAGGTAAAACCGATAAACTTATTGTTAATTCTGACTATACACCATAGAAAATATTATTTTTTATTCAACGGCAAATCAATACCAAAACCATGCTTTTTATCAGTTCGCTTAAGCAATAATGAAAATACCAAACCTAATAAACCCAATGCCGCAAACATAATTATTGTTGGTGTGTAATTTAGGTTTTCTGTTTGTCCGGGATTTGTAGTATCAAGAATTATACCTGCAAGAATTGGAAAGCCAAAAAGTCCAATATTCTGAATGGAATACATCAAACCGTAAGCCGTACCAATTTGTTTTTCATCAACAAGCCTAACCATGGTAGGCCACATTGAGGCAGGAACCAGCGAAAATGCAATCCCCAATAAAATCATTGGCAAGTGGGGCTGAATGTTTGTAAATGCAAAGAGCGAATGGATAATCAACAAAAGTGCCGAACCAAAAATCATTGCGCTGGCAGCTTTTCCATATTTATCGATAAGGAAACCAAACAAGGGAGTAAACAAAAGTGTACCTAGTGGTAAAAGAGATGTTATTTCTCCACTCTGAATACTTGTCATTTGAAATTTGTTCAGGAAGAAATCGGGGGCAAAGGCAAGAAATGGAAACACTGCAGAATAGAAAGTAACACACAATAAAGCAATGTAAAGGTATGCCGGGTTTCCTAATATTTTTCCAATATCGCTAAGTTTAAAACCGTCTTCTTTTACTGTGGCTGTTTTTGGTTTTACCTCTTTATCATATTTCATATCAAAAAGCATGTAAACCATAAAGGCTAAAAGGCCGGTTAAAACTAAAACCGCAGCAAACCAAATGGCAGTACTTAATTG
>JAOZNY010000436.1 GCA_029933565.1 Bacteroidales bacterium | reverse complement strand
GTGTCCTGATCAACCAAAGGCTCAGGAGGCCAGTTGTTCGACCATGTTCTTTCAGCGTTTGTTCCTTCTGTTCCGGGGCGTATTGACGAGGCAACCATCTGCGACCAATCCACAAAAGCAGCAATTTTTACTGCTTCTTCAGGAAGAATTACTCCACCAGGGAATGCTCTTTCCGGATCGCCTTCAACTAACATTTTTGTTAAATGAGTAACGTTCTTTTTGTAAGCTTCAGCAGAAGCATCTGTATAAGTTACACCTTCTTCCATAAGTTTTGTTTGCTCGTGGAAATCTTGTTTAACTCTTTCTTTTACTGCAGCCCTTTCGATGTTTGTCAGCTTACTTTCTTTTTTTGAGAACATTTCCTGAGCGTAAAAATCGTAAAGATAAACTGCCCTGTGATGGAAAAACTCAGTTGAGAAATCAGGACCCATATATGCTCCCATTCCTAACATCGAACCCCAGTCCATGAGGTCGAATTCTTGGAAATACCCTTTTCCCTCTGCTACGTCATCGTAGGTATAAAGTACTTCGCCTGATACCGATTTAACCTCTTTGGCAATCGGTGGGACTTCTTTTTGCAGGTTGGCCGTAAAATAGATTAAGGCCGTTACCATTAAAATAGCTATGAACCAAAAGGCGGTATAAAGACCTTTTTTGCTCATAAATCTGTCTAGTAAGGTTTCTTTCATGATAATATGGTTTATGAATAAATAGTTAAATAACTACCCTGTGGTAGTTTGTTAATGTTAAAATTTGATATTTGCATTTAAGTTTAAATCTGTTAAAGATGTTTCCTGAAAATCGTGTACGATTTTTGCCCTTGTAGTAACCCACTGCCGGTGGAATGCACATGGATTCTCATCGGAGCACTCTTTAAAACCAAGTACGCAACCAAGATATTTTTCCATGCCCTCTGTTGCATCAATAATATCTGATAAAAAGATATCCTGAATTTTCTTTTGGAAAGTATATCCGCCCTCACGACCCTGGCTGCTGGTGATAATTCCTTCTTTAGAAAGAGTGGTGAGAATACGACGTAAATATTTATCAGAGATTTTAAGTTGCTCTATCAAATATTTGGCGGCATATTTCCTTTCGGGATTACGAGCCATAAAACTCAAAATCCTAATGGCATATTCCGATGTGTTTGACAACTTCATTTTAAATGCTACTTAGATATAGTATTTTGCAAAAATATGATTTATTGTATAAAAAGCAATTTTTATAAGTAAAAAAGAAAAGTTTATTT
>JAOZNY010000205.1 GCA_029933565.1 Bacteroidales bacterium | reverse complement strand
AATTTACCCTAGCCTCAATCACAACATTAACCTCATTACATCTTAACAGTAATTAATATAAAAGAGTAATAATATACTCAAATTACTTATATTTGCATAAAATAATACTCGTATTATGAATTCTAAAAAGCAGATATTATTTCCACAACATCAAAAAATACTTGAACAAGTTGGTGAAAACATCAAATTGGCTAGGAAAAGAAGAAAGTTAACAACACTTCAAGTGGCTGAACGTGCGAGCATTACACGAAAAACGCTATATGAAATAGAAAATGGAAATCCGAAGGTTTCTTTTGGTTCTTATTTTAATGTATTAAGGGTTCTTGGCTTGCAAGATGATTTTTTGAATTTAGCTAAGGATGATATATTAGGAAGGAAATTGCAAGATTTGGAATTACTGGATAAACAATAATTCTAAAAATAATGAGAATTAATAAAACAAATATATGGGTTTATGCACATTGGCTTGGAATGCCAGAAGCAAAGTGTATTGGAATGCTTTCTGCCCAAGGCAAAAAGGGTAAAACCACTTTCAGTTTTGAATATGATAAAAAATGGATAAAATCGAAGGAACAATTTATTTTAGATCCTGATATTCGTTGGTTCTCAGGCAGGCAATTTCCCGGTGCGAAAAAAAATTTCGGAATATTTTTAGATTCAATGCCTGATACTTGGGGTAGAACTTTAATGAAAAGAAAATCAGTTCAAGTTACAATAGAAAAAAATGAACTACCTAAAACACTAAGTGATATAGATTTTCTATTAGGTGTTTATGACGAAACAAGAATGGGGGCTTTACGGTTCAAATTGGAAAAAGATGGTAAATTCTTGGACGACAATAAGGAAATTCCTATTCCACCCTGGTCATCAGTTGGTGATTTACAATATGCCTCAAAGATCATTGAGTTGGATAAAAAAAGTGCGGAGGTTAAAAAGTGGTTGGTAATTTTGCTTGCACCGGGTTCTTCTTTGGGTGGTGCAAGACCAAAAGCAAATATTTTAGATAAAAACGGAAATCTTTGGATTGCTAAATTTCCCTCAAAGAATGATGTAACAGATAAAGCTGCATGGGAATATTTAGCATATAAACTGGCAATAAATGCAGGTGTTGAAATGGCAGAATGTAGGATTGAAAAAGTATCGGGAGCCTATCATACTTTCTTTACAAAACGATTTGACCGCAAGGGAGAAGAACGTATTCATTTTGCTTCGGCAATGACTATGACCGGAAATAGTGAAGATACTATTCGGAATATAACTCCTTCTTATCTTGATATTGCCGAATTTATTCAATTCTCGGGATCAGATACAACACAAGATCTTCATCAACTATGGAGGCGCATTGTTTTTAATATTGCCATCTCAAATACAGATGATCACTTGCGAAACCATGGTTTTATTATAAAAGATAATTGTTGGCGACTTTCGCCTGCTTATGATATTAACCCCTCAATAGATAAAGAAGGGCTTGTCCTCAATATTGATATGAATAATAATAATTTGGATTTTGAATTGGCAAAAAGTGTAATCCACTATTTCAAATTGGACAGTGATCAATCTGATAAAATTTTGAACGAGGTAAAATCGAGTGTTGGTAATTGGAGAAAAATTGCAAATCAAATTGGTATTTCCCGAAAGGATCAAGAATTAATGTTGGGGGCTTTTCAGTATTGAAAATATCAATCTTAACCTCTTTTAGTTGCTGTAGTGTAGCGAAGGAGACAACCTTATTTTTCTTTTTTTCAACACCCACACTTTGAACCTTCTTCTTTCTTATTTTTGAACTTCATTAGTAAAGAATGTATTTAAAGAGACTACAACTAAATAATTTTAAGAATTGCAGTTCGGCTGAGATGGGTTTCAGCGATAAAGTGAATTGTTTTGTTGGCAACAATGGAGCAGGAAAAACCAATATTCTCGACTCAATCTACTACCTTTCTTTTTGTAAGAGCTATTTCAATCCCATCGATACTCAAAATATCAGACATGAGGAAGATTTTTTCGCAGTTCATGGAGAATATTTCAATCAGGGAAAAACAAATGATACCATAAGTTGTGTTCAAAAACGGGCTAAAAAGAAATCTTTTAAAATCAATAAAAAGGAATACGACCGATTGGCAGACCACATTGGAATTATCCCTCTTGTTATGATTTCGCCATACGATCGCGACCTGATTAATGATGGAAGTGAACTAAGGCGTAAATATATTGATGGGGTTATTTCACAGTTCGACAATATTTATCTTAAAAATCTTCTTGCATACAATAAAACTCTTTTACAGAGAAATACTTTACTGAAACAATTTGCAGAAAAGCATTTTTTCGATACTGATTCGTTGGAAGTATGGGACGATAAACTTGCTGAACTTGGTGCTGGAATATTTGAAAAACGTAAAGCATTTCTTCAGGATTTTAATCCTTTGTTTGAGAGTTTTTATAAATATCTATCTGATGAAAAGGAAAGAGTTGAAATTGGTTATAGTTCTCAATTGCTAAATACTAATTTGAAAGATTTGTTAAATCAAAGTATTGAGCGTGATAGAATGGTGAGATATACTACTAAAGGTATCCACAAGGATGATTTGGTTTTTAGTATTAATGGGTTTCCGGTGAAGAAATTTGGTTCGCAAGGACAACAGAAATCATTTGTTATTGCCATTAAACTTGCTCAGTTTGAATATACACGTCAGGAAAAAGGCTTTAAGCCTATCCTGCTTTTTGATGATATTTTTGATAAACTCGACGATAATCGCGTACAGCAAATTATTCATTTGGTAAATGAAAATAATTTTGGTCAGGTATTTATTACTGATACTCAGAGGCAGAGAGTAGAGAATATTTTTAAACAAGCCGAAATTGACCATAAAATATTTACTGTTGAAAATGGGGATGTAAAAACTGAACAAGATTGAAAATGAAAAACGATTATAGTCATAGTTTGCAAGAAGTTATCGAGCAGTTGATAAAAACTTATCGCTGGAGCGGAAAAATTGATGAGCAAAAAGTAATAGACTCTTGGAAAACCGTGGTGGGTAATATGATTGACCGCCACACAACGAGATTGCAAGTGAAAGAAAAAACACTTTTTGTAAGTCTCGATTCTTCGGCGCTAAGAAATGAACTGATGATGGCACGTTCAAAAATTATCGATTCGCTGAATAAGGAGGCGGGGAGTAAAATTGTTGAGGATATTGTTTTTAGGTAGTTAATGAGAAATGCGATAATGCAACAATGCTGAAATGAAATATTGTTTTGAATGTTAAATAATTTATACATAAATAATTACGCTTTAATTGATAAACTGAGGATTGAGTTTGGAAAAGGTTTTTCTGTTATTACCGGAGAAACCGGTGCCGGGAAATCTATACTTATTGGAGCACTTTCTTTAATTCTTGGTAAAAGGGTAGACACATCTGTTCTGTTTAACAAAAACACAAAATGCATAGTAGAAGGACAATTTGATATTTCCACCTTGAGATTAGAAAGTTTTTTTAGGGAAAATGATATTGATTATGATTTGGAATGCATACTTAGGCGTGAAATAGCCATAAGTGGCAAAAGCAGAGCTTTTATAAATGACACGCCTGTAAAACTTTCGGTATTAAAAGAATTAGGCAGGCAGTTGGTTGACATTCACTCACAGCAGGAAACTTTACAACTTAACAATTCAAACTTTCAACTTGATGTAATCGACAAATTTGGAACTAACGAGAAACTATTGAATAAATATTCTCAGAAGTTCTTTGAGTACAAGTCTAATTCACAAAAACTAGAGGAACTAAAAGAGAAAAACGAAACTTCCAAAAGGGATGAAGATTACTTTAAGTTTCAATTTAACGAACTTGATGCAGCCCGACTTGATGAGGAAGAGATTAGTAATCTGATTGAAAAGGAGAAACTTCTTTCACATGCCGAAGAAGTGAATTCAACAGTTGAAATAGCAAAAGATTTATTGCAGGAGGATGAAAATTCGGTTGTAGATAATATTTCTGGTCTGGTAGAATCTTTTAGTAAACTTGCCAGTTACCACGATAGTTTCAAGGAAATTTATAATCGCCTATTATCTGTAAATATTGAATTGAAAGATATAGTGTCGGAATTTGCCAGTTTAACAATTGGGGGCGATTTTGATGAGAGTAATTTGCAGACCATTAACTCCAGACTTGATCTGGTTTATTCACTTCAACAAAAACATTCAGTTAGTTCAGTTGCCGAACTCATTGTTTTGAAACAAGAGTTTGAAAGAAAACTTAGTGGTATTTCAAATCTTGAGGACGAAATTGTTGTTTTGGAAAGTAAAGTGGAGAAAGGGAAAACCGAACTCAAAGAACTTGCAGAAAAATTGACTTTGCAACGAAAAAAATCTGCAAAAGCATTTGCAATTGAAATTAATAAACAAATAAGAAAACTTGGTATGCCAGATGCTGAGTTTATTGTTGGTTTAACACAACTAGATATTTTAACTGCTAATGGACTTGATAAGATTGACTTTTTGTTTAATCCAAATAAAGGAGGCCATATTGGGGAAGTATCAAAAATTGCTTCAGGTGGAGAATTGTCCAGATTAATGCTTGCGGTTAAATCTTTAATTACTAGTCGTAATTTACTACCAACTATTGTTTTTGATGAAATCGACAGTGGTGTTTCAGGAGATATTGCTGGTAAAGTTGGTAAACTGTTAAGGCAGATGTCAGATAACCATCAACTAATAGCAATCAGTCATCTTCCGCAAATTGCTGCTAAAGCCGACTCGCATTATTTTGTTTTTAAGGAAAATCAAAATGGCAAAACAAGTTCTAAAATCAATTTGCTAAAACCCGAAGAAAGGGTAGAGGAAATAGCCAAAATGCTCAGCGATGAAAAGGTAAGCAGTGCTGCTAGGGAGGCTGCCAGAGGGCTGATGG
>JAOZNY010000204.1:2464-4924 GCA_029933565.1 Bacteroidales bacterium | reverse complement strand
AATCAGCGTCAAAAAACATCAACGTCAAAAAGAAAAAATGCACAAAAAAGATATTACACCCCAAAGGGCAGCCAAATCAGAAAGCAATTTCTCTGATAGCAACCAACTCCCTGGCATGAACCCGCGAATACAAAAATTAAGAAAGTTGAGTGTTGATGCCAAACCCTCAATTTCCATTGAAAGAGCTCTCATAGAAACAAAATTCTACAAAGAAAATTATGGTAAATACCCAATCCCGGTTTTAAGAGCACTTAACTTTAAAAAGATTTGTGAGCAAAAAACAATTTACTTTGGAGAGGACGAACTAATTGTTGGCGAACGAGGCCCTAAGCCCAAAGCAGTTCCTACTTTCCCTGAATTAACCTGCCATAGTGTTGAAGACCTTAATGTTCTAAATACCCGTGAACTTCAACGTTACACAATTAGTAAAACCGACATTAATACTTACTCAGAAAAAGTAATCCCTTATTGGAAAGGTCGCACACAAAGGGAAAGGATATTCGAGCATGTTCCAAAGGAATGGAAGGCTGCCTACGAGGCAGGAATTTTTACAGAATTCATGGAGCAACGAGCACCTGGCCACACTGCCCTCGATGGGAAGATTTATAAAAAAGGAATGCTCGACTTTAAAAAGGAAATTGAGTTAGAAATTGAAAAACTTGATTTTCTAAACGACCGTGAAGCAACCGACAAACTTGAGCAGCTTCAAGCAATGGCCATTTCTTGTGATGCAGTAATTATCTTCGCCCAAAGGCATGCTAAAATTGCCAAAGAAAAAGCAGATTTGGAACCAAACGCAATACGAAAAAATGAACTTCTAAAAATTGCTGAAGTATGCAATAAAGTTCCTGCCCACGCTCCTACTAATTTTCATGAGGCAATTCAAATGTACTGGTTTGTACACCTTGGAACAATTACCGAACTCAATGGTTGGGATGCCATGAACCCAGGACATTTCGATCAGCACCTCTACCCATTTTACAAAAACGACCTGAAAAATGGCAACCTGACTTACGATGAGGCGAAAGAACTTTTAAGTTGTTTCTGGATAAAAGTAAATAACCATACTGCTCCTCCAAAAGTGGGAATAACGGCCAGAGAAAGTGGCACCTACAACGATTTTACAAACATCAATATTGGCGGAATTGACAGAAATGGAAATAATGCCGTAAACGAACTTTCGTTTATGATGCTTGAAATTATTGAAGAACTTCATGTTTTACAACCTGGCAGTTCGGTTCATTTTGGAAAGGAAACACCCAAAGAATTTATCGATGCATCTACAAAAGTTATCAGGCAAGGTCATGGTTATCCTTCAATTTTCAATACCGATATTTATGTAGAGGAACTCCTCCGACAAGGAAAAACTCTGGAAGATGCCCGCGAAGGTGGTTGCAGTGGCTGCATCGAAGTTGGTGCTTTTGGCAAAGAAGCATTTCTGCTTACCGGTTATCTTAATGTTCCTAAAATATTAGAAATTACTTTAAACAATGGCATCGACCCTGAAAGCGGAAAAAAAGCGGGCATGGAAACTGGTGAACCTTTCAAGTTTAAGAGTTTTGAAGATTTGTACTCAGCCTTTTTAAGTCAGTTAAATTTTATTGTGGGACAAAAAATTAAGGTAAGTAATTACATCGACCAGATGTTTGCAAAGTACTCCCCAGCACCATTTCTTTCTGTTGTTATCGACGATTGTATTGCAAAAGGAAAAGACTACTACAATGCAGGCCCTCGTTACAACACAAACTACATACAATGCACTGGGCTTGGTACTGTTACCGACAGTCTTGCTAGTTTGAAAAAACATGTTTTTGAGGATAAAACATTTTCAATGAAAACTATTCTTGAGGCTGTTAAAACCAATTTTAAAGGAGAAGAAGTTTTACGACAAACAATTGTTAACAGAACTCCATTTTTTGGTAACGATGACAATTATGCCGATGAAATTGCCACAAGAGTCTACAACGATCTGTTTGATGCCATTGATGGCAAACCAAATACTAAGGGCGGTGTGTTTCACTTAAATATGCTTTCGACAACCTGTCATATTTATTTTGGAAAAGTATTAGGTGCTACACCCAACGGACGTATGGCACACAAATCCATTTCCGATGGAACTTCACCCTCCCATGGTGCTGACGTTAACGGACCATCGGCAGTTATGAAATCTATGAGCAAACTCGACCATACAAAATCGGGTGGCACACTTCTAAACCAAAGGTTTTTACCTAGTTTGTTAAAACGAGATAAAGATGTTGCAAAACTGGGGCATTTAGTAAAAACATATTTCAAACTTGGTGGTCACCATGTTCAGTTTAACATTGTTGATACAGAAACTCTAATTGCTGCACAACAAAACCCCGAAAACTACAAAGACCTTTTGGTTAGAATGGCTGGTTATAGCGATTATTTCAACGATATGAACGAAGACCTTCAGCAAGAGGTAATTGAAAGAACAGA
>JAOZNY010000204.1:0-2364 GCA_029933565.1 Bacteroidales bacterium | reverse complement strand
TGTGTTTGGTGCCACAACCCTGAAAGCATTTCTCCAAAGGTTCAAAAACTTTATACAAAGTCAAAATGCATCGGATCGTTAAAATGCATTGAGGTTTGCCCGAACACTGCTCTTACATTGACTAAAGACGGAATTAAAACCGATTGGAACAAATGCAAACTCTGTGGTTTGTGTGCCGAAGCATGCCCTACAAAAGCCATCGAAATGTCGGGCAAAATTATGGCTGCAAATGAAATACTGAAAATAGTAGAAAATGAAAGACCATTTTTTGAAGAATCAGGTGGTGGTGTAACATTTTCCGGAGGGGAGCCACTGATGCACAGCGAATTCCTTCTTCCCATTTTAAAGGAACTGGAAAAAAGAAGAATTCACAGAGTAATCGATACAACAGGTTTTGCCTCACTTGCAACTTTGAAAAAAATAGCACAATACACCAACCTTTTCCTTTACGACCTTAAATTAATTGACAGTGAAAAACATCTGCAATTTACTGGTCAAAGAAATGAAACAATAATTTCTAATTTAAAATGGCTTAGCAAAAACAACTCTGAAATCATTATCAGAATCCCGTTAATAAAAGGAGTTAATTCAAATATTGAATGTATCGAAAATATGGCAAAACTAATCACATCGCTAAGCGGAAAACCTAAAGAGGTTAACCTCCTGCCCTATCACAACATCGCAAAAACGAAATACGAAAAACTTGGCAGCAACTATCAGCCTGGCAATATCTCCGAACCATCAAAAGATGAAACTGAAGCCTTTAGTAATATTTTCAAAGACCATGGGTTGAAAGTTATTATAGGAGGATAATATTCAGATTAATGAATATTTCAATAAAGGCGTACAATGCAATCGTTTGCAGCATAAAAAACCTTAATTATAGACTTTCTGCATAAAATTATATGCTTAATTCATTACCTTTGCGCCTCTTTAAAAAAAGAAGTTTATTTAAACAAAATCACATAAAAATGGCTAAGACTAAATATGTTTATTCTTTTGGTGACAAAAAAGCTGAAGGAAATGCAAAAATGAAAAATCTCCTTGGGGGAAAAGGTGCCAACCTTGCTGAGATGAACCTTATTGGCGTTCCCGTACCTGCGGGGTTTACAATCACAACTGAAGTTTGTACTGCTTACAACGAAAAAGGCAGGGACTATGCTGTTGAACTTATTAAAAAAGAAGTTGAACATTCTGTTGCTGAACTTGAAAATATAATGGACACCAAATTTGGAAGTAGCGAGAACCCATTATTGGTTTCTGTACGTTCAGGTGCCAGGGCTTCCATGCCGGGAATGATGGACACTGTTCTTAACCTTGGTCTTAATGACGATGCTGTTGAAGGAATTGCAAAAAAATCAGGAAATGAGCGTTTTGCATGGGATTCGTACCGCAGATTCATTCAAATGTATGGCGATGTTGTTTTAGGAATGAAACCAGTTTCTAAAGAAGATCCTGATCCATTTGAGGAACTCATCGACGAGATGAAAGACGAGAAAGATGTTGAACTTGATACCAATTTAAGCGTTGCAGATCTTAAAGAACTAGTAATAAGATTTAAGAAAGCCGTAAAAAAACAAACAGGACACGATTTCCCTGTTGATCCTTGGGAGCAACTTTGGGGTTCAGTTATGGCTGTATTCGATTCATGGATGAACGATCGTGCTATCCTTTATCGCAAAATGGAAAAAATTCCAGATGAGTGGGGAACAGCAATTAATGTTCAGGCCATGGTTTATGGAAATATGGGACAAACATCTGGAACAGGTGTTGCTTTTACCAGAGATGCCGGAACAGGTGAAAATATCTTCAACGGTGAATATTTGATTAACGCTCAAGGCGAAGATGTTGTTGCGGGTATCCGTACACCTCAGCAAATTACCCTTGAAGGATCGAAACGTTGGGCTGTATTGGCACAAGTTTCTGAAGAAGACAGGGCAGCAAACTTCCCTTCACTGGAAGAAGTTATGCCTGAGATTTACAAAGAACTTTTCGATACTCAGAATAAATTAGAAAAGCATTATAGCGACATGCAGGATCTTGAATTCACCATTCAGGACAACAAACTTTGGTTGCTGCAAACCCGTAATGGAAAGCGTACAGGTGCTGCCATGGTTAAAATTGCCATGGACATGCTAAAAGAAGGCCTTCTTAAAAAGGAAGAAGCACTAATGCGCGTTCAGCCTGAAAAACTTGACGAACTTCTTCACCCTGTTTTCGATGAAGATGCAATTAAGGCTGCTAAAATAATGTCTAAAGGGCTTCCAGCCTCGCCAGGTGCTGCCTCAGGTCAGGTTGTTTTCCACGCCGACGATGCTGAAGCATGGGCTGAAAAAGGAAAGAAAGTAATTCTTGTGCGCATTG
>JAOZNY010000043.1 GCA_029933565.1 Bacteroidales bacterium | reverse complement strand
AACGAAAATACCTTGTCTTTGTACTTGTCGACAAGCACTGCATACGCATCCCGATTACCGGCAAGGATTTCTTCTATTACTTTATCATCGGTTTCGGTCATTGTTTTTTTGACGCTGATTTTATTGATTGGTTACAAAATTAAGTATAAAAAGTTGGATGTGATACTTAATAGATTATGGTATAGCAAAATTGGTTCGCCAAAGCCTGAATTTACTAATTTTGTTTTCATAAAAAATCATTGCCATGAAACGTATTCCTTTAATCTTCCTGATTTTATTTTCAATTAGTTCATTTGCGCAGTTCGAGAGCAATTTTATTGATAAGTCGCTACGGCTTGATTATTTCCACACCGGCGATAAAACCAACGATATTTATTCCTTCGATGAACTTTTTGAAGAACCTTTTTGGGGAGGCTCAAATGTTAATTTGATAGATACTTTTGAATATGGAAATTATTATGTTCAGGTTTTTGATGTTGAATCCAATAAATTGATTTATTCAAGGGGTTATTCTTCACTATTTGGTGAATGGCAGACTACCAATGAATCAAAAGAAATTTGGCGGACAATGAGCGAAACCGTTGTTATTCCATTTCCAAAAAAAGATGCACGAATCGAACTTTTGGCCAGAAATTGGGACAATGTTTTCGAAAAGAAGTTTGAGTATGTTTTTAAAACAGAGAACTATTTTACAAACCACGAAACACAAAATAAATACCCTAATTTCAGTTTTCACAAATCAGGTGATCCTGCTGTAAAAATTGATGTTGTAATTATCCCTGAAGGATATTCTGCAGATGAAATGGGAAAATTTGTGGAAGACTGCAAAAAATTTACCAGCGATATGTTTGCTTATTTTCCTTATTCAGAAAATAAGGACAAATTCAATATTTGGGGAATTATGGCCCCTTCGCAGGAGAGTGGCGTTGACATCCCTGCTGACGGAATTTGGAAAAACACGGTGATGAACTTTGGTTACTACACTTTTGATAGTGAACGTTACCTAATGACATTCGACAACAAAAGTGTAAGAGATGTTGCTGCCAATGCGCCTTACGATCAAATTTACGTGCTGGTAAACAGCGATAAATATGGTGGTGGAGCAATTTACAATTACTATAATGTTAGCGTTAATAGTAATGCAAAATCGGCGGCAATATTAATACATGAATTTGGCCATGGCTTTGCAGGTTTGGCAGATGAATATTTTGATTCGTCGACATCGTACAGTGATTTTTATAATCTAAATGCTGAACCCTGGGAGCCGAATATTACAACTTTAGTTGACTTTGAGAACAAGTGGAAGCACCTTATAAAAAAACATACTCCCATTCCAACTCCCAATCCTAAAACTGATAAACAAATGGATGAAGTTGGTGTTTTTGAAGGAGGGGGATACGTTGCAAAAGGAGTTTACCGTCCGCGTTACGATTGTATGATGAAGACATTTAATGGCGATACTTTTTGCCCTGCTTGTGTTGAGGCTATTCAGGAGATGATTGATTTTTATTCGGAATAGGGGGTATTTGTCCATAATGTCTGCTCTCATCGTTACGCTTGTCTTTTTACTCAGTCATTTACTAATGTAAACTCCTGAGTCAAAAGACTTCGCAAGCCTCGATATCAAACATTTTGAACCAAACACTGAATATATATTTAATGGAATTTAGTACTCACCTTAGAAAAGACTTTCCGTTGTTTATAGTATAAATTGTAATTTACTTTTGGGGATTTGGATAATCAGGGTTTTGCCAACAACTTCAATTTCAACCTTTACTTTTTTCTTTCCTCTAACTTCAATTAGTTCACCTTTCAAGCCAGCCAAACTTCCTGAAATTACTTCAACTTTCTGGCCTTCTTCCCAAACTTGTTGGTCAATATTTTCAGGATCTTTCTCGTTTAAGAAATATTTTACTGCTTCAATTTGCTCATTTCTAATGGGAACTGCCTTGTTCTCAAAACTAACGTATTTAACAACATTCGGTGTTTGAAGTACTGGGTAATATTGTTTTTGATCGATGTGTACAAAAATATAAGATCTGAACAAAGGCTCCTCTATCCATTTTTTTCTATCGCTCCACTGCTTTAGTTTCTTAACCAAAGGCAGATAAAAATCAAAACCATCAATTTCAAATTCTGTGGCAACTTTTTTTTCAGTTCGCGATTTTACGTAAATGGCATACCAAATCTTTTCGGGCATTTCTTATCTTTTTACAAAAGGGTGAAGGTCAATTTTATCTTTGCTCAAACTCTGGTTTCTAATGGTATGAGCAATTTCAATACTTTGCCTTGAATCTTCAATTCCAAAACCATTTCCTTTCAGAATATTCTCATAACTAAGCGTATGCAAATCGGTGAAACCACCACTAAACTCAATTTCCTGATTATCGATTGTAATTGAGCGAAAAGTACTTAAGTTATTTTCAAGAGCATTTTTAGGAAGGTCGTTACTGTCGAGGCTCAAAAACCAACTAACATTTGCTTTTTCCAGTTCCAAAAGGCCTGATGCTTTATTGGGCTGCTTCAAGTGCAGATGACTTTTTTGAACCTTTCCAAAAATCCAAGAGAGCATATCGAAAAAATGAATGCCAATATTAGTAACTATTCCTCCTGATTTTTCTTCTGCACCTTTCCACGAATAATAATACCATTTTCCCCTTGAGGTTATATAGGTGAGTTGAATATTGTGTTTTTTATCATTTGGTAAATTATCAAATTTTTCTTTCAAATCGACAATTACAGGGTGATGCCTTAATTGAAGTATGTTGTAAATATTGCGACCACTTTCTTTTTCAATCTCGGTTAAACTTTCAATGTTCCATGGATTAAGTAATAAAGGTTTTTCGCAAATAGCATTGGCATCGTTTCTAAGCGCCAGTCTAATGTGAGCATCGTGCAAATAGTTAGGAGAACAAATACTTACGAAGTCAACTTTTTGATTTTTCCTGCGTCTAAGTTTATCAAGATGACGATCGAAACGTTCTGTTTCAGTAAAAAAATCAGCCTCCGGAAAAAAACTATCAATAATTCCAACACTATCAAAAGGGTCGAGGGCTGCAAGTAAATCGTTGCCTGTTTCTTTAATGGCACGCATATGCTTTGGAGCAATGTAACCGGCAGCACCAATCAATGCAAATTTCTTATGATTTGTTCTTTCTGACATAATGCAAATTTACAAATTTGTTATAAAAAAAAGGCTGCTTTAAACAATCTTGTTAAAACAGCCTTTTGGTCAGAGTTTACTTTTCTTTATACTTTATTGAATAATCGCTTTGTGAACGATTTTTTCTTATCGGGCTTATCATCGGTATAATAACCGTAGCCATAGCCATATCCATATCCGTAACCGTATCCATAGCCATATCCATAACCATATCCGTAACCATAACCTCCTGTAAGGTCAATGTCGTTCACAACAATCTGCATTTTAAGTCCTCTCGCTTCAATATCACTAATTATTGAACCAAATACTTTTTTGTGTGTCAAACCCTGACGAACAAGATAAATATTTATGTTAGTGTACTCCATTAGCAGGTAAGCATCAGTAACAAGTCCAACCGGAGGAGTATCAATTACAATATAATCGTAACGTTTTTTCAGTTCAGTAAAGAGTTCTTTATTTCTATCAGAAGCAATAAGTTCGGCAGGATTAGGAGGTACAGGTCCGGCCATAATTACATCCAAATACTCCATTTTACCTGAAGGCTGAATTATCTCGTCAATTGTAGCCTTATTAATTAAATAATTTGTAAGACCTATATTATTTGAAAGTCCAAAATCCTGATAGATTTTTGGTTTACGTAAGTCAAAACCAAGCAAACAAGTTTTCTTTCCATATTGTGCGTAAATACTTGCAAGGTTCATTGAAACATAGGTTTTACCTGCACTAACCATGTCGGCAGTAACCATAACAGTGGTTTTTCCTTCCCCTTTTGTCAAGAACTGAATATTTGTACGTAATTGCCTAAACGACTCAGAAACACTTGATTTTGGCGAATCCAATACAACTAATTGTGAATCTTTATTACTATGCAACAACTGACCAATAACAGGGAAATTTGTGTATTTCTCAATATCAGTCTTATTCATAATTGCATCATTCATATAGTCTTTTGCCAGCACATAAATTATAGGAAATATCATTCCTAAAATAAGTGCTATCAAATAATTAAGTCCTTTCTTTGGGAAAACCTGATCGTCGAATTCGGTACGCGCAATGTCAATTACCTCATTATCCGGCATATTTGATGCCATTGTAATCTGAGCTTCAGACTTTTTCTCAAGAAGATATGTATAAATATTATTTGAGAGATCGAACTTTCGTTTAAAGTTGATCAATTCCCTTTGGGTAACAGGCATAAATTCTGCTTTATCGGCAATAGTATTAATGCGTTCATCAATATCTTCTATTGCTTGTTTGGAATTAACAATAATATTTGAAACATTCTCACTAATCGCATATTTTGTGCTTCTGATATTTGAGTTCAGACCAATTACTTTTGGGCTCTTATGGGTTGAGAACAGCAAAGTATTAGCCTTTTCATTATACAGTTTGATAAGTTCGGCAACCAATGAGTTCAAAACAGGATCTTCAATTCCCATGGCAGATGGAGCTACTAATTCATCAACATTATCAGCATTTTTCGCAATATAATTCTTAAGATTTGCATAATATTTTGATTTTATAATCAACTCTGCTTTTTGCTTTTCCAATTCACTCAAATATTCATAAACCTGCTTAGCCTGAAAATCAAGATCCATAAATTCATTGGACGACTGAAACTCCTGAAGATTGATTTCTGCTGATTGCAAGGTGTCGCGAATAACGCCCAATTGCTCATTGATAAACCTAATTGTATTCTCAGCAATTACATTTTTCTTCTCAAGGCTTCGCTGAAGATAAACACTGGTAAGTTTATTCAGGAAGTTAACAGACTTTTGAGTGTTACTACCTTTTAACTTAATTTCCAGTATTGAAGCTTCTCGATTAATAGGCTCAATTTCAAACCCCTTAAAAGTTTTAGCAAGACTAAAATAGTCATTAAAAACAAACTGATAAGTATTCTCAATATCTTCTTCAGGAATAAATTTATCGTTTAAAACAACTTTAAATGTGTTATAAGAATTTGCAATTACATCACCAAATTTATAGGCTCTGTCAATTTTTATTTTTTCTGCTTCCTCTTCTTCAAATTCTTCTGTTGAAAAATTATAAAGTTTAATCAATTCGCTTTCGGCTTCAAGTCTAAACTCATTTTTATTAATGAACTTTAATGAGTATTTTAATCCAACAGCCTGCGAAATTGTTGTGTCAAAAACAATTTCAAAAGGTGCTTCCTGATAAAGTTCGGTAGAAATTAAGCCTTCATCAATAAAATAAGATACTTCAAAATCAAGTTCGCGGATAGTACGGTAAGTTAGTGAGAATGATATTAGTTTCCCAATTTCATTTTCAACATTTTGAGCACTATTACTCAAGCCAATACCAAGCAATGATGAAGGATCCATCATCGATTTATCGTCTTTTACAAGAACTGTTGTATTTACTTCATAAACAGGATTGGTATATTTATTGAATAAAAATGCAATAACTATAGTAACAAATAGTGTTAGGGCAAATAAATACCAATATCGTACAAATTTAAAAAATAGGGCTTTTATATCAATATTTTCTTCTTGCTGTGCCTGTAATCCTTCAAAATTTTCTGTGGCCATTTTCTAATCTATTATTGGAGATAACTAAGTAGGAGAATTGTGGTTGAAATAAAACCAAAGATTACACCATAAGGGAAGTTAGCAAACGTAAACTGTTTTCCCTTAACTGGCTGAACGTAAACAATGTCATTGGGTTTAAGATAATAATAATCTGAGAGAAGTAGATCTCTTTTTGTCATATCAATATAAGTAACCTCTGAGCCTGTTTTCGTTTGACGGATGATTGCTATCTTATTCTTATTAGCAAAATCTGTTAAATCACTCGCCATCGAAACTGCTTGAAAAATATTAATGCTAGTTTGGTAAATTTTATATTGACCCGGCCGCTTAACCTCTCCAAGCATTGTAATATTAAAGTTAACAAGCTTTACAATAACAACAAACTCCTTTAAGTATTCATGCAAACGTATTTTTATCTCCGATTTAACCTCTTCAATATTTAGGTTTTTTACAAATATTTTTCCGGTCATTGGAAAGTCAAGATAACCATCTTCCTCAATAGTATAACTGTTAAGGTAAATAGAAGCATCGTTGTTTAACTGTGTGGTACCGTAAGCAGAACTAAGTGGATTTAACAACATTGTTGTTTGTTCATCCAAACTCACAACGCGAATAAATAAGTTATCGCCCGGCTGTACCCTATAATCAATTTTGCGTTCGTTGTTAAATGTCGACAGTGTATCAGCATCATCCTTCACCTGCATATAAAGCATCTTTTTTTGTGGGATGCATGATGAAAACAAAAAAGCAATAACCCCAAAAAGGATTAATGATTTAAAACTTAAAAATAAAAATCTGTTCATGAAAAAAATCTATCAATTGTTTTTACTAAGGCTTTGGTATGATTGCGGCAAATTTAGTCCTTTTTTATTAACACGAAAATAAATTATGAATTAAAATCATATGCCCATTTAAGGTAAATAGCACCCCATGTAAAACCACCTCCAAAGGCTGCCAAAACAACGTTGTCACCTTTCTTCAGTTTGCTTTCCCACTCATGTAAACAAAGTGGAATTGTTCCGTTTGTTGTGTTGCCATACCTCTGAATATTAATCATTACCTTTTCCTTTTCAAGCCCCATGCGACGTGCAGTTGCTTCAATAATCCTAAGGTTAGCTTGGTGAGGGACTAAGTAGGCAATATCTTCTGATTTTAAATTGTTTCTTTCCATAATTTCAACAGAAACATCGGCCATATTTGTAACTGCAAATTTAAATACAGCTTGTCCTTCCTGATAAATATAATGTTCGCGAGCATCAACAGTTTCATGCGATGCAGGTTTAGCAGAGCCTCCTGCTTTTTGGTGCAGATGGACTCTGCCAGCACCATCGCTATATAATGCTGAATCTAATATTCCCACATTTTCAGTTGTTGGCTCAAGCATTACTGCTCCACCACCATCACCAAAAATAATACATGTTGTCCTATCTGTGTAATCAACAATCGACGACATTTTGTCGGCACCAACAACAACAACTTTTTTATATTGCCCTGACTGAACAAATTTACTAGCAGTTTCCAGTGCATAAATAAACCCTGAGCATGCAGCGTTTAAATCGAAACTAAATGCATTTTTTATTCCTACTTTATCTGAGATAATATTTGCAGTTGCAGGAAATTGCATATCAGGGGTTACTGTAGCACAAATTAAAAGATCAACCTCTTCTGGCGAAGTATTGGTTTTTTTCAATAATCCTTTGACTGCTTCTGTACCTAAATCAGAAGTCCCTTTCCCTTCTCCTTTCAGAATGTGGCGTTCGCTGATTCCGGTACGTGTAAGTATCCATTCATCAGTAGTATCCACCATTTTTTCTAATTCTTTGTTATCAAGAATATAGTCGGGAACCCAGGCATTAATGCCAGTAATTGCAGCATTTATTTTTGTCATCCTAAATATTTTATATTTCTAATTACAATTTGCAAAAGTACTAATTTAACATCAGCACCTTCCTAAATGGTATATTAACACACAAAACCCCCGCAATATTAATTACGGGGGTTTTATGTTTTTTTATTTTAAATCATCAAAAACAAAATCCTTATTCTGATTTTGATTCTTCCATTACAAGCTTGCCTTTATAATACAAGTCGCCATCAACATAATATGCACGATGGTAAACATGAACCGTGCCCGTAGTTGGACAAGTTGCCAACTGTGGTGCAGTTGCCTTGTAATGTGTCCTTCTTTTATCTCTTCTGGTCCTTGAAATCTTTCTTTTTGGATGTGCCATTTTTCTATTTCTTTATATTATTTCTTACTAAGTTTTATACCTTTTAAAGCATCCCAACGGGGATCTGTTTTTGGTTTGGAGTATTTATTAATTCTATCAATTATTTCAGTATCACATCCGCTTTCCCCAAACTCATCCACAGGATGAACCTTTTTTACAGGGACTAACAAACTAATAAATTCAAAAATGAATTGCCTTAAATCAATTCGGTTTTCCTTTACCGGAATTATAATTACATCTTCTGATTCTTCCAGAAATTCATTCCCAAATTTTACAAACAATTTGTGTTGTCCATCAATTTTATGATTAAAAAATCCCAGACAACGGTCGCATTGCAAATTCAGTTCACCAGTAATATTAAAATCAAAAATCAACATGTTTGATTCCTTAAGCAAATTAACAATAATATTTGCTTGACCTGAAACGTTTTCAAAATACTCAAAACCCTTAAAGAACTCATTCCTGATTTCAAACTTAAATACGTGATCTCCAACACTTAATCCCTTAAAAGGGATAACAAACTCTTCTACTGCCTTCACCTCGTTTAAAATTGGGCGGCAAAAATATATATAATAATCGTGATTTACAAATATTTATCAACAATCATATTTTATGTTATCCGTGCATATTATTACAAGTGTGAAATTATAAAATTTAAGACTAATTGCCGCATTTTTAAGTCACTGTCTTATTGTCTGATAGTCTACACTTTAAGGCCTAAATAGTAAGTGTTGTTTTGAACGAATAAAAATTAATTGATTACATCGGTTTTAATACTTAATAAACTAATTTTGCCCTGTTAATTAAAAAACAATACAATGTGGTTTAATAGATTTATTGCCTGGATGCTTCCATTAATGCCAAAAAATTTGGTTTGGATTTTTTCGAAAAGATATATTGCCGGACGCACAATTGAAGACGCTCTTAAGGTAGCAGAAGACTTTAATTCAAAAGGGATGATGGTAACAATTGACCTTTTGGGTGAATTTATTACCAAGTTAGATGAGGCTGTTGAAAACAAAAATACTTATCTGGAAATTATTGAAAAGACACAAAAAGCAGGAATCGATGGCAACTACTCATTAAAGCCTACAATGTTTGGTCTTTTGCTTGACAAAGAGGAATGTTTTAAAAATATCAGGGAAATTGTTGCAAAATCAGCTTCCTACAACAACTTTGTAAGAATCGACATGGAAGATTCGCAATGTGTTGATATGGAAATAGAGATATTTAGAAAACTAAAAGCTGAATTTCCAAAAAATGTTGGCTTGGTACTACAATCATACATGAAACGTACTCCATCTGATATTGAGAATATGTTGAATATGAATACTGTTGAAACGCCAATAAACTATAGGCTATGTAAAGGTATTTATGTTGAACCAGAGAATATTGCCTATCAAAAGTATGAAAAAATAAACAGCCAGTTTCTTATCAACCTTGAAACTATGTTCCAAAAAGGGATTTACCCTGGAATTGCAACCCACGATATCCCTTTGGTGGATGGCGCATATAAGTTAATTGAAAAATATAAGGTTCCTAAAGAAAAATATGAATTTCAAATGCTTTACGGAGTTACGCCATCACTAAGAAAATCCATACTTGATAAAGGGCATAGAATGAGGGTATATATCCCATTTGGCAAAGATTGGTTTGCATACTCAACCAGAAGGCTTAAGGAAAACCCAAGAATGGCTAGCGATATTATAAAAGCTATGTTTATTAGAGGCTAATTACTCTTTTTCTCTTTCTACATCTTAAAAAATCTTAAATATCTGCAATAACAGTACCTTATGCTAATCTATTTGGTTGCTGTTATCAGTTGGCTTGCATTTTTTTACTACTTTTGCACCTTCTAAAATCACAAATAAAAGCATAATGGAAAAAAAGAGAATTCTGTATGTGATGCAAGAAATAATGCCATATTTGCCTGAGTCACAAATGAGCAAAATAGGTCGGTTTCTACCACAAAAAACACAGGAAAGTAGAAAAGAGATTAGAACATTTATGCCAAGATTTGGCCTTATTAACGAAAGAAGAAATCAACTTCATGAAGTTATCAGGCTTTCGGGAATGAATCTTATTATTGATGATATTGACCACCCACTAATTATTAAGGTGGCATCCATTCAACAAGCAAGGATGCAGGTTTATTTTATTGACAATGAAGATTTTTTCAAAAGGAAATTTATCTTTCGCGACAAAAAAGATAAATTTTTCGATGATAATGACGAACGTACAATCTTCTTTTCAAAAGGTGTTTTAGAAACAGTGAAAAAACTTGGATGGGCTCCAGACCTGGTACATTGCCATGGATGGTTCTCCAGCTTGATTCCACTTTACCTTCGTACTACATATAAGGATAATCCTATTTTTTCAAACCTAAAAATAGTATTCTCTCTTTACAACGATAATTTTAAGGAATCACTTAAAAAGCAATTTATTGCAAAAATGAAATCGCCCGAAATGAATGATGCTGATCTGGCATATTTTGCCGATGCGAATTTTATGTCTTTGTACAAGAGTGCCATTGATAATTCTGACGCCCTAATAATAGGAAGTGCAGATGTAAATCCTGAATTGCTTGAATACGCTAAGGCGTCAGGCAAACCTATTTTGGATTACGAGGAGAGAGAAGATTACCATATTCCCTATAATGAATTTTATGATAATATCATTGGTAAGGAGTAAAAATTCAAAACTCCCTTTTTTATTTACTTTTCTGATAATTATTGTTTTGGCATTTACATCATGTGTGAAAAGCCCTAACAAAATTGGCGCAGAAATAATGCCTGAAAATAGCAAATTAAAGGCAAGCTGGACCGACACAACCTCTGTTTATGCATTTACAGAAATTATCGATTCTGTTAGGAGCGATGAATTAAGTTACAACTATTTAGGCAGCATTGTTGATCCAGTATTTGGTAGTACGATTGCCGGAATTTATACTGAGTTTAGTCTTTCTTCATTAAATCATGATTTTGGCCCAAACCCACAGGTAGACTCCCTAATACTTCAATTTGCTTATCGAGGGTACTATGGCGATACAAATTCAACACTTATTGCCCATGCATACGAAATGGCTGAAAATATTGAGTTGACGAGTGAATACTTTTCAAATTTGATTTTGCAACAATATCCTGAAGATTATTTAAATTATTCCTTTTTACCTAAACCAAACGACTCAACTCAGGTTATTGATACTGTTGCAGGAGACACAAATATGTTTGGCGCAATTCAAAAGTTTAATTTAAGTCTCTATAATCCAGGTCTGGCAAATAAACTAATAAGTGTTACTCCAGAGGATAGCATAATGTACAAACCAAGCAATTTCAGGGAATTTTTTAAAGGTCTTTATATTATTACAGAACCTAAAGATGAAAATGGTATTTTACTTCGGTTCAGCCTTGCTGATGGGGGTTCAGGGCTTGTTATGTACTACAAAAATGATACTGCCGATTCATTAAAATATGGATATCCAACTGTAACTACTCCTAAAGTAAACAGATATGAGAATAATTACTTTGCTTCAGAAACTGATTTTAAAAATCAGGTAGTTAACGGAGATACTTTACTTGGAATTAATAAATTTTACGTACAGGGTTTAGCTGGTGTTCGAAGTGTAATAAAATTTCCAACACTTCGTGAATGGTCTCGAAAAGGTAATTACTCAATTAATGAAGCAAAACTTATTTTTACTGGCTTAGAGGAAGAACCCTATAATGGTGCTCCGGCTGCTTTACTTTTGGTAAAAGCAAATGAAGACGGCACTCAAGAAATTCTAGAAGACCAATATGAAGGGGAAACTTTTTTTGGAGGAGTGTACAATAGTAGTTCACGGGAATATGTTTTTCGGATAACCAATCATTTGCAAGAACTGATTGCCGATACTAGCTTAACTGACTATGGTCTTTATGTTTATACTAATGCAAATTCCATAAATCCAAAGCGATTTATTTTTAATGGTAACGAATCACTTAATGATACCATTAAACCATTTAGGCTGGAAATGGTTGTTTCTGACTTGAATTAAATAATCTCTGTTTTTTTATCAATTAATGTTTGTCCAAGAATAAATTATAATATTTTTGCTCATAATTATATTATTACTAATAGAATAACTATGTGTGGAATTGTTGCTTATCTAGGGGAAAAACAAGCATTCCCTATTTTAATTAAAGGTCTTCAGCGCCTCGAATACAGAGGTTACGACAGCGCTGGTGTTGCATTGCTAAATGGTGACATTGCAATTCATAAAACTAAGGGCAAAGTATCTGATCTTCAAGATTATGTAAAAGGGAAGAAAACTGATGCCACGGTTGGTATTGCACACACACGCTGGGCTACCCATGGCGAACCTAACCAACAAAATGCCCACCCTCATTTTTCGCATAAGCAATCGCTGGCAATAATCCACAATGGAATTATTGAAAACTATGCTCCCTTAAAAGAAGAACTTATCAACCGAGGTTATCGGTTTAAATCGGATACCGATACTGAAGTGTTGATTAATTTAATAGAAGACATAAAAATTAAGGAAGAAGTTTCTTTGGAAGAAGCTGTTCGCATTGCACTTAATCAGGTAATTGGGGCTTATGCAATAGTTATTATTTCAAACGATAAACCTGACGAACTAATTGCTGCAAGAAAAGGTAGTCCTTTAGTTATTGGTATTGGCGACAACGATTTTTATATTGCATCTGATGCAACACCCATTGTTGAATACACTAAAAATGTGGTTTATCTTGAAGATGAGGAAATAGCCTACCTTAAAAAAGGTGAAGAATTACAGATTAAAACCATCAAAAATCAGAAAAAAACCCCTTATATCCAAGAACTGGAATGGAATCTGAGTAAACTTGAAAAAGAAGGCTACGAACATTTCATGCTTAAAGAAATATATGAACAACCCAGATCTATTCTCGACAGTATGCGTGGTAGGTTAAATGCCAAAAAGGGTATTGTTTCCTTAGGTGGAATAATCGACTACGAGCAAAAACTCCTAAAAGCTAAAAGAATAATAATGATAGCTTGCGGAACATCGTGGCATGCAGGCCTTGTGGGGGAGTATTTATTTGAAGACTTGGCACGAGTGCCTGTTGAAGTTGAATATGCTTCTGAGTTCAGGTATCGCAATCCAATTATAAATGAAGACGATGTAGTTATTGCAATTTCTCAATCGGGCGAAACTGCCGATACACTTGCTGCCATAAGTCTTGCAAAGGAAAAAGGTGCTACAATATTAGGTATTTGTAATGTGGTTGGATCATCCATTCCCAGAACAACCCATGCGGGTTCTTACACCCACGCAGGGCCCGAAATTGGAGTAGCATCAACTAAGGCCTTTACTTCACAAGTAACGGTTTTAACACTAATGGCACTTAGGTTGGCTCAAATTAAAGGTACTATTCCAAAGTCGAGATTTATGCAATTACTTGCTGAAATGGAGACTATTCCTGGCAAAGTAGAGAAAACCCTTAAGAGTGCTGCAAAAATTATAGAAATCTCTGAAAAATTTCAGGGAGTAAGCAATTTCCTTTATTTAGGACGGGGTTATAATTTTCCGGTTGCTCTTGAAGGTGCACTTAAGTTAAAGGAAATTTCATACATTCATGCTGAAGGCTACCCAGCAGCAGAAATGAAACATGGTCCGATTGCCTTAATCGATGAGAATATGCCTGTAGTATTTATAGCTCCACACAAAGGCATTTACGAAAAGATAGTAAGCAATATTCAGGAAGTGAAGGCAAGAAAAGGTGTCGTTATTGCAATTGTAACCGAAGGCGATAGTGTTGTGAAGGGCATTGCTGATTACACCATAGAAATTCCTGAAACAGAAGAAATTTTTACTCCTATCCTTGCTTCAGTACCCTTGCAAAAACTGGCTTACCACATTGCTGTTCTACGTGGTTGCAATGTCGACCAGCCCCGAAATCTTGCAAAATCAGTAACTGTTGAATAAATCTTTTCTTCCTGACTCCTGATTCCTGACTTCTGATTCTTCTATCTTGATTCCTGACTTAATTCATAAACAGCCCTTTTAAAAGTAGTATCAATTTTGTGGTAAACTGGGTAAAATCCTTCATCGTCAAGAATATTTCTACCAATAAAGGCTTTGAAAAGAGTCTTTATCTTTTCTTTGGAGTATTCAATATTTTCATTTGTAGGTTCAATACCTTTTTCTTTGGAAAATTCTACCAACTGCTCATACTCTGAATCTTTCATTTCAAACCCTTTATCAAAAGTTTTATAGTTTTTGAATTTTTGTAGTGAAGTTCTGTTTTTATCAGTGTAATCAAATGCATATTGAAATACCAAACCTCTGTTTGCCAAAACATTGTAATACAAATTAAGACTATCGGTAATAAGAGGAACATAAATATCCGGCATTATTCCGCCACCACCATAAACAATTTTCCCTCCCGGTGTTTCGTATTTAAGCGAGTCGTTAAAATGAATACTGTCGGCATTTTGCATTTCTCCGTTTTGATATCTATGAAACGATTCTGAATAATAGTCGTCGAAACTATCCTTAGAGTATGGTTTTTGAATGCACCTTCCTGTAGGCGTATAATATTTTGAAACCGTTAGCCTTATGGCCGATCCATCGGGCAAACTCATCTGCTCCTGAACAAGGCCTTTTCCAAACGAACGACGACCAATTATTGTACCTCTATCATTATCTTGTAGGGCGCCAGCCACAATTTCACTTGCCGAGGCTGAACCTTCATCAATTAAAACTACAACCCTCTGTGTTTTAAATATTCCTTTACCATCTGCAAAAGCATAATTTTTAGGTCTGTTTTTCCCTTCCGTATAAACAATTAATTCACCATCGTTTAAAAACTCATCGGCAATATCTATGGCAGCATTTAAAAATCCACCCGGATTACCTCTAAGGTCTAGAATCATTTTTTTCATCCCCTTTTCACTCAAATCTTCCATGGCATCAACAAATTCGTCATAAGTTGTAGCCGAAAATTTATTCAATTTAACATAGGCAATCTCATCATCAACCATGTAAGCAACATCAAGACTGTAAGTTGGAATTACATCGCGAATAATTGTAAAATCCATTAACTTGGGAACTCCTCTTCTATAAATGGAAATGTCAACCTCTGTTCCTTTAGGCCCTTTAAGTTTTTTGATAGCCAAATTATTTGTTAGTTCTTTTCCAACCAACAAAGTATCGTTTACCTCCACAATTCTATCTCCACCCATTAGCCCAACTTTTTCTGAGGGACCACCCGGAATAGTATTAATTACAGTTATTGTATCTTTTTCTATCCTGAACGAAATACCAATACCTTCAAAACTTCCTAAAAGGGGATCATTAATTTCATGAAAATCCTTGGCTGAAATATATGATGAATGAGGATCGAGTTTATCCAACATTTCCTTAATGGCATCCGACTCCAACTGGCTACGATCGACAGTATCGACATAATCCCGCTCAATGTAATCGATAATGTTATCAACTCTATTAATGCTGCCATGTCCGACAGGGAGCAATTTACTTTTCACCTTGCTATCACCCGACAACAATGATCCCAGAATAATTCCAATTATTAATACAAGTGAAAAAGCTATTGGCAAATATATTATAAGACGATGTCTTTGATTGTTCATAAATTTCTGTTTTAAAAATGCAAAAGTAAAAAAACGGATTTGCAATTTGAATTCTAATCGGTATTATGAATTAAATCTCCTTCTATCATCCTCTTTTCTACATTAATTCGTTTTGTTCCGCCGCTAAGATATCTTTCGATAAGCAAACTGGCAATTGGCGCTGCCCATTTTGAACCATAACCACCATTTTCTACAATCACCGATAAGGCAATCTGAGGATTATCAACCGGAGCATAGGCTATAAATAATGAGTGGTCTTCGCCATGCGGATTTTGAACTGTACCTGTTTTCCCTGCCTGACTTATGCTATCCATTTTATACCAACGTGCAGTTCCATGCTTGCCCTCAAAAACTTCAATCATGGCTGCTTTTACAATTTCAAAATATTTAGGCTTAATGCTTGTATTGATCTTTGTACTATACTTTGTTTTCAAACTATCAACATCCTCCATTTGTTTTAAAAAATGTGGTTTATAATAAAACCCGCTATTAGCAATTATTGCCACCATATTTGCCAATTGTATTGGCGTTACTAGAATTTCACCTTGACCTATAGCCAACGACCTTACTGTTAAGGCATTCCAACTACCACGATAAACTTTATCAAAATATCCTTTGGTAGGTATATTTCCGGAAACCTCGAATGGAATATCAGTTTTAAACTTTTTTCCAAAACCAAAACTAACAACATTTTCATACCAGGCCTGATAACCTTCATGTGAGTTCTTATACTTTGGATTAGTTAAGATACTTTTAAATGTATTCCAGAAATATGGGTTACACGATTGAGTAATTGCATCGTCAAGATTTAAAGGTGTAATGTGATTGTGTGTACATTTTATGGGTTTTGTAAGCGGCCCTTTACATGAAAACTCTGTACTTCGTACAATTGCTCCTTCTTGCAAAGCAACTAGTGCATTAATCATTTTAAAAGTAGAGCCCGGCGGATAAGTTCCACCTATTGCCCTGTTTAAAAGTGGCTTCAAAGTATCCTTCAACAAAGCACCATAATTTTCCGACCTTTTACGTCCGATCATTAAATTTGGATCGAAGCAGGGGCTACTTACAAGGGCGAGTATTTCGCCACTTTGGGGGTCGATGGCAACAATACTTCCTTTTTTATTTTGCATAAGTTGCTCGGCATACCACTGTAAATCGGCATCAATACCAAGTATCAGATCTTTGCCCGGTATGGCAAGTGTATCGTATTTCCCATCCTGATAACTCCCTTGATTACGATTGTAAACATCAACTTCAATTAATTTGCTTCCCTTTTCACCTCTTAGGTAATTTTCGTAATATTTTTCAATCCCCGATTTTCCAATATAATCGCTTGCCCTATAAAAACCATCCTTCTCAATTTCCCTTCTATTTACTTCACCAATGCTACCAAGCAAATGACCAGCTATGGGTAGGGGATATTTGCGTAAAGTACGCGACTGTGCATAAAAACCGGGAAACTGATAAAGTTCCTCTATAAGTTTTCCAAATTCTTCTTTTGCTATTTGTTTTACAAAAACAGAAGGTTTGTACCACGAATAATTCTTAGCTTTTTTTATTTGCACTCTGTATTCTTCAATACTAATTCCTGCCAACTTGCAAAACCTAAGCGTATCAATATTTTTTGCCTGACGGGGGATTACCATCAAATCGTAAGCAGCATCATTGTACACCATTAAATTTCCATTGCGATCGCGAATAAGGCCTCTGGCAGGATATTGAGTAATAGTTCTTAAAACAATATTCTCAGCCGAAAACTTATAACTATTGTCAATTACCTGAAGATAAAATAAGCGAAATAAATATAAAAGGGCTATTAAAATAAATATCCCCATCACTATAAATTTCCTCGACGAATAGTTTTTGATGTACATTAAATTGCATTGAATTTATTTGACCCTTACAATAGGCGGTGTCTCAATTTCATTGCTCAGATGCAAAGCTCGATCGT
>JAOZNY010000435.1 GCA_029933565.1 Bacteroidales bacterium | reverse complement strand
AACCCTCTCGACGTAATGACTTATACTGCTTACAAAACAGCAAACAAATGCTCAAACAAAGTATTTGGTATGGCAGGTATTCTCGACACAGGTCGTTACAGAGCATTCCTTGCAAGCGCATTAAACGTATCTCCTAATGATATTCATGCATTGCTACTTGGTGGTCATGGCGATACTATGGTTCCACTACCACGTTACACCTCCGTAAGTGGAATTCCTGTAACTCAATTGCTTGGCAAAGAAGAACTGGATAAAATTGTTGAAAGAACCAAAAAAGGTGGTGGTGAACTCGTTAACCTTATGGGAACTTCTGCTTGGTATGCCCCTGGTGCTGCTGCTGCGCAAATGGTTGAAGCAATTGTTGACGACCAACAGCGTATCTTCCCTGTTTGTGCATGCCTGAAAGGCGAATACGGCGAAAAAGAAGTTTATCTTGGAGTACCTGTTAAACTGGGTAAAGAAGGTATCGAAGAAATTATTGAAATCGACCTTAACAAAGAAGAAAAGAAACTTCTTGAAGAGTCGGCAAATTCTGTTCGCGGAGTCATTAAGGTTCTGGACGAAATGAACATTCTTGACTAACAAAGGAATTGCCTAATTCAAAAATGGTTGCGATTCTTGTTTAGGCTTAAAGCGCTCTCTTCGGAGGGCGCTTTTTTTTGTATCTTTAGGGTCTAAACACAAGATTAATTACTGGTAAAAGTGCATTAGTATTTTGGGAAGAAATTACATGAACTTATCCCCCACTTATGTGCCCTTATATGCCTTAAATGGTTCAAATAAAATGAAAAAACTAGTAATCCTCACTGGTGCTGGCATGAGCGCCGAAAGTGGCATCAGCACCTTCCGCGACAGCAACGGACTTTGGAAAAATCACCGCATTGAAGAAGTAGCCTCGCCAATTGCCTGGCAAAACACACCTGAACTGGTAATGGAATTTTACAACCTCCGCCGTAAGCAGTTATTTGAAGTAGAACCCAACAACGGGCACAAGGCTTTGGTGGAATTAGAAAAATATTTCGATGTACAAATAATCACCCAGAATGTGGATGATCTGCACGAAAGAGCAGGCTCGAAAAATGTACTGCATCTGCACGGCGAATTAAAAAAAGTGAGAAGTACAGTGGATGAAACCCTGATTTACGAACTCGACCACTGGGAACTAAAGTTGGGCGACAAATGCGAAAAGGGTTCACAACTCAGGCCTCACATTGTTTGGTTTGGCGAAGCAGTGCCCATGATTGAAAAAGCCGCTGAAATTGCTGCCAC
>JAOZNY010000042.1:13483-17686 GCA_029933565.1 Bacteroidales bacterium | reverse complement strand
TTTCTACGGTCTTTGTGGTCAATAGATCTTCTAACTAATTCTTTTTCTTCAAGCACATCAATTATTCGTAGTATAGCCGACTTATCCTTTCCCATTGCTTCAGCCATTTCGTTCAGGATAACATCTGATTCTCTCTCATTTAGTATATGTAAAACAGCGTGTTGCTCAATAGACAGGATTACCTCGGCTTGCTCAATATCACGTTTTTTTAGCACCCTGAGCATCTCATGCATCATTTGCCCAACAACCATTCCTAATGGTAAATTATCTTGTTCCATAGTCTCAATATTTATTCGGGGGCAAAGATAAAGTATTTTAATTGATACATGCAACTAATATTGCAATTATTATTTATCCTTAGGAATTTTCCTATTAGTGTCCGTTCAAACATTTTTCAAATGTTAGATGTAGTAAAAGTTTATTTTACTGATAATGAAAAGTTTTATAATCTGAGCATGGTGTTCTTTAGCTTTCGTAAAATTGTCAGAAGATTTTTTTTGGGTGGGAAAGAAATAGCTCTTTTGGTTTTTTCGGGTTTGAGGGAAACTTCCATTCTTTAATGGAGAGTTTTTTCGATACATTAATTTTACTGTAGCCATTGCTTTTATTTTTAAAAAGCAAAGTAGAAGTCATAAACGTGACATTTACCTTGTATTTAATTCTTAAAATATTGTTTTGAAATTCCTCTGTGAGTTATTGTATACCTTGCTAGGTAAGGGTTTGGGTAAGAGTTGCCTTATTCATAACCCGTTGGGATTAAGGGCTTTCCAAGCGCGCTCCTTAAGCCACTCGGACACCTCTCCAAAACTTAAGACGGCAAAAGTAAAAAATTATCCATTGTAAAGTCGCCAACAAACGAATTGATTAAGGCATAGATTTATCGCATTATTCATGGTCCTTATCTTTTCTTTCTTTTTCTTCAATTTCCCTGGCTTTTGTAAGTGCTGAGGCTACTAGTCCGGCAGGAATAGTTACAACTGCAATTCCAATAATCAAAACCAAAAAAGTAAAAACTTTCCCTCCAATAGTAATTGGGTAAGAGTCGCCGTAGCCTACTGTTGTAATTGATACTACAGCCCACCATAAACTGTTAAATATTGAAGAAAACACTTCAGGTTGTGCTTCGTTTTCAAAATGATAAATACCAACAGCGGATATATAAATTAATATGCCTACAGCAAAAAGAAATAATATCATTTCTTCTTTTACAAGTCGTGTTGCAATACCAAATCTTTTTAATGCCCTACTATATCTAATTAATTTTAAAGCCTTAAATATTCTAAATACCCTAAAAATTTTAACTGTTCTTAAATCAACTGAAGGGATTAAATAAAATGGCAATATTGCAAGCAAGTCTATTAAACCATAGAAACTAAAAATATACTTCAATGGTTTTTTTGACACATATATCCTTAATAAGTATTCAATTGAAAATAAAACAATACTAGTAATTTCAACATAAGAAAGAAGAGAAATTACTAGACTGGAATTATCTGGGATGGTTTCGATGGAAAAGCATATTAAATTAATGAATATCAAAAACTGAATGAAACTATCAAATAATCTACCCTCTCTTATTGTATTATCTTCAATAATACTTCTTAATCTCTCTTTCATAATAAGATTTAATAAATTGATTAGTCACCATTGTTTTAACAACTACTTCTCATACCTACAACAGAAACTATATTATCCATTTTATAAAATTCAATTAATAAATTAGACAATTACTAAATTTGTAATGGAACTTCTCAAAAATACTTAATAAACCAAAACTAATTGAAGACTAAGAATAAATAATTCATAGTTTATACAAATTATAATTAACCTCAGTTCGACTTAAGCGCATAATACACAAAGCCAGTAATTGCTTGGATGGTAGAATGAAAAGAGTCTGTCATCCTGAGCGGAACGCAGTGGAGCCCGAAGGATCTCCAAGGATAAAACATCTTTTAGAGGAGATATTTCGACTTCACAAGTATTACTACCGTCATGCTTGCTTCGCTCAATATGACAGCGCTGGTTAAGTTGTTGATAACGAGCAGCCTTGCTAGATTTCTTATGTCGAACTCAGCTAATTAGATTATTTGAAAGAATACTCAATGGAAGTAGGGTCTCTGCAATCTGTATTTTAATTGCTTAACTCGCCCCTGAGTGATTTTGATAATAATGAAATGAGTTTTTTACTATCTGTTTCTTTACCCATTAAAAACATTAATTTAGTAATTGCCGCTTCTGTTGAAATGTCTTTTCCGCTAATTACACCTATTTTTTCTAATTCAATACTGGTTTCGTATTGTCCTTGGTTTACACTGCCTGTGATGCATTGGGTAACATTTAATACAATTAATCCCGAATCAATGGCTTTTTTCATGGAATCGATAAACCACTTTTCTGTGGTGGCATTTCCTGAGCCAAATGTCTCCATTACAAGTGCTTTTGTTCCTGTATTATTAATAATTGCATTAAAAAAGTTTTCAGTAATACCCGGGAATAGTTTTAGTAAACCAACATTAGGCTCCAGTTTCTTGTGGATTTTAAGTTTCTTGAAATTTGGCTTACGGATTTTCTCACTATTGTATTTTATATAAATACCTACTTCGGCTAAAACCGGATAATTTCCCGAAACAAAAGCATTGAAGTTTTCGGCATTGTATTTTACTGCGCGGTTTCCTCTAATTAGTTCATTTTCAAAATAAATACAGACTTCCGGTACGAGAGGAGTTTCATCTTCGCTGGCTGCTGCTATCTGAATGGCAGCTATTAAATTGTCTTTGCCATCGGTGCGTAAAAAACCCAAAGGAAGTTGCGAGCCCGTTAGAATTACCGGTTTATTTAAATTTTCCAGCATAAAACTAAGTGCCGAGGCTGTATAAGCCATAGTATCGGAACCATGCAAAATAACAAATCCATCATGGTTTTCGTAGTTTTCCTTAATTACCTCTGCAATTTTAATCCACGCATCAGGATTTATATTTGATGAATCAACAAGGGGCTCAAAACAATGAAAATTTAAATTACAACTAAACTGTTTTAGGTCAGGGATTTGCTCGTAAATATTCTCGAAGTTAAAAGGCTTTAGCACACCGCTCTCCTGATCTTTGATCATTCCTATTGTGCCGCCTGTATAAATAATGAGTATTGATGTTTGATCGTTCATTTGAAGAAGTTGAAAGTTAAAAGTTTGAAAGTTTAAAGGTTTAAAGTTGTTGGTAAATTGAATAAATTAATACAATTAGAAGTTGTAATTTCTGCAACTTTCTCAATTTCAACATCTTTAATATCTGCAATTTTTTGAGCAATTAGTTTAATGTACGCGCTTTCGTTGCGCTTACCTCGAAATGGTGTCGGCGTTAAGAAGGGTGAATCTGTTTCCAGCAAAATACTTTCAAGTGCAATATCCTTTACTGTTTTATCCAATCCTGAATTCTTAAAAGTAACAACTCCACCAATCCCCATAAAAAAGTTCAAGTCTATTATTTTCTTCGCTTCATCGGGGCTGCCTACAAAACAGTGAAACACCCCTTTTAGGTTTCCATCCTGTTCTTCCTTAACTATTTTATAAACATCATCAAAAGAATCACGTGTGTGAATGGCAACTGCCATATTATACTTTTTGGCCAGTTTCAATTGATGCCTAAAGGCGATTTTTTGTTGTTCGGCAAACGATTTATCCCAATAAAGATCGATGCCAATTTCGCCAATGGCACAATAACCACCTTTCTCTAATTCTTCTTCAACAAGACTAATTTCTTCTTGGTAGTTTTCTTTTACCGAAGTGGGATGCACTCCAATCATTGGGAAACAGTTTTTTGGAAACAAAGTGCTTAAACTTTGCATTTGCTCAAAAGTGCTTTTGTCGATGGCAGGCAACAGCATATATTTTGTGCCACTGTCAATTGCATTTTCAATAACTTGTTCACGGTCGTTATCGAAGTTTTCGAGATAAAGGTGCGTATGGCTGTCAATAAAAATCATTTGGCAAAAATAGTTGTATCTATTAAGTGTTTGATTAAAACTAAGGTAGAATTCAAAAAAATAATTGGCTTTTTTATGACACACCCCTGATTCCCCTCTGTATAGGGGATAATAGGAAATTACTTTTTTGAATTCTTTATTAAGGGAAGGTGATGCAGATTAGTTATAAGTAGTTCATTCATTTAAGTATTTTTGTGCCTTATAAAAAATCAATTTAAATGAAGG
>JAOZNY010000042.1:0-13383 GCA_029933565.1 Bacteroidales bacterium | reverse complement strand
TAGTTCATTCATTTAAGTATTTTTGTGCCTTATAAAAAATCAATTTAAATGAAGGTTTGTGTGTTTTGTGGCTCAAGTATGGGCAATTCGCCTGTTTACAGGAATGAGGCAAAAGTTGTAGCTGAGTATTTTGTTAAGCGTAATATTTCGCTTGTTTACGGTGGTGCAAATGTGGGGATTATGAAAGTTCTTGCCGATGTAATGTTGGAAAATAATAAAGAGGTTATTGGCGTAATGCCAACAATGCTAATTGAAAAAGAGGTTGCTTATTTCGATATTACAAAGTTGTATCAGGTTGAAACCATGGCTGAACGCAAAGATAAAATGCTTGAGCTTTCTGATGCTTTTATTGCTCTACCAGGAGGATTTGGCACTTTAGACGAACTGTCAGAAATACTTACTTTCAACCAGTTGCGAATTACTGATAAGCCACTCGGTATTTTAAATGTTAATGGATATTTCGATCATTTACTGAAGTTTATTGACCATGCAGTTGAGGTTGGTTATGTTAGGCAGGAACACCGAAACAATTTGATAGTTGCCAACGAAATTGAAACACTTCTTGATAAAATGAATGCCTACAGTCCGCTTAGTATGGGAAAATGGATAGAGGATATTGTTGAGGAAAGTAACCCCTCCTAAATCCTCCCCAAAAGGAAGGACTTTTTGAGGGGAAAATTGTGGAGGAATTAAGTAGGTAGCAATAAGAATCGTTGCGCCGCTGCGTCGTGGCGTGAAAAAAATTGCATGAAAAAAATATGAAAATAATAGGAATTACAGGAACACTTGGTGCAGGCAAAGGAACTATTGTTGAATACCTTTTAAAGGAGAAGGGGTTTATGCATTTCTCTGTTAGGGGATATTTAATTGGAGAAATTAATAAGTTGGGATTGCCTGTTAACCGCGATAGCATGACCAGTGTTGCAAACGATTTAAGGGCAAAAAACTCTCCTGCTTTTATTATTGAAGAACTTTATAAGGAAGCCGCTAAAACTGGAATGAATTCAATAATTGAAAGTATTAGAACGCCAGGCGAAATCGACTTTCTTAAAAAACAGGGTAATTTTATTTTGCTTGCTGTTGATGCCGATCCTAGAATTAGATTTGAAAGAATTAAACTCAGAGCCTCAGAAACTGATAAAATTAATTTTGAAACTTTTGCTGCCAACGAAAAACGCGAAATGACCTCTGGCGATCCCAACAAACAAAATCTTGCAAAGTGCATTGAGATGGCCGATATTGTTTTAAACAACAATGGTTCAATCAGTCATTTAATCGACCAATTGAACCAAACACTTATTTAGTGTTACTCACATTTATCAAAAGCGATTTCTGTTTCCATTATTATTTCCATGCATTCCATTTGCCGGGCCTCCTCTGCTAGTAGACCAGAATTTAGGGTTTGCAGTATCAAAAAGTATAAATGCCATGGGAGAGGTATTTTGCTTAAATGCTCTTGAAAGCATTTCTCCGGCAGCAAATTTATCATCATTGTATTTACTGAATATTTTTTCAATATTACCTAACCATTGGTCGTACTGAGGCTTTAGGCTATTTCTTATTTCCGTTATTTCATCAGCATGTACTGAACTAATTTTCCTCATTTCCATCATGCTCTTTTGCATGCCCTCTCTAAAAGCCTCGAAGTTAGGGTCGTTACGACGTGAGCCCGGATCGAAATCTTCACTTTTCATATAGGATTTTTGCATGGCATCGCGGGTTTTCATCATACCGGCAGCCTGCGATATTTGTGTTTTTTCTTCTGGACTTAGTTTTTCATCAAAGAGTTTTCTTTTTTCAGCAATCTGAGGCAGGATATTTTTTTGAGTGTAATCCATTAGTTCTGCTTTTAATTCTGGATTATTCAGTACAGGATTTTGCATGCCCATTCCATTTCTTCCTGCATGCATCATCATTTGGGGGTTTCTGTCGGCACTCCAAAGCAACAACCATGCTGGGTCGGTAAGTTGTTGAAACATCTGCATTCCTCCTTGTTGCCCCCTCATATTCTTACCACTTAGGTTTCCTTGCCCTTGCCCATTACCTTGTCCTTGACCCTGACCCTGACCCTGACCTTGCTTATTGCCTCTACTTTGTCCCTGTCCCTGACCTTGTCCATTTCCTCTGCCCTGATTGTTTTTCTGGTCTTTTGAGTAATTCCTTTTGGGCATTTCCGCTCTCCATTTTTCCATATTTTCCGACATGTTTTTGCGGTATTTCTCTGATTGTTCGGTATGGGCATCAGCAATTTTCTTTGCCTTACTTCTTAAACTCATCATCTCGTTGCGAATGTCAAATCTGTTATCTGTAGTTTTATTTTCTTCAAACTGAGCATGAATTTCATCCGCTTGTAGCGAAAGGGCTTTAAGTTCCTTAATTTCTGCTTTTGATAAAATAGCAATGAAATCTTTTTGTTGTTTTTCTAATTCCGGTTTAATGGTTTCTTCATAAAACTTTGAAAACTCTTCTTGGTTTCCTTGTTGCCCTTGTTGGGCCGAAATTGTACTAAGTGCAAATAATGCAATTATAAAAAATGTTATTTTTTTCATGATTCTAATTTTTATTGAATTCAGCCATTTGACAAGCACAAACTATTTTTTATTCCACGAAGTGAAAAAAAAGCAAAAAAAAACTGCCCCCGGTTTTGAGGGCAGTTAAATAATTCTTAAAAAGAGTCCTTATTTTGTGAGTATAAGTTTTTTTGTAAACGATTGGTTTTCTGTTTTTACCGAATAGAAATAAATTCCTGCAGAAGCACCTTTAGCATCCCATGAATAAATGTGATTACCCAATTGAAGTTCGGTGTTGATAAGTGTTGCAACTTTCTCCCCAATAAGATTATAAATGCTAATTTCTACATTTTGTGCTTTGGCTAAGTCAATACCAATATTCACCAAATTGTTAAATGGATTTGGATAGGCAGTTACTGAACTTTCACTTAAACTATTTTCTTCAGTTCCTGTCCAGAGGTAGTTTACGTTAAAAAAGTAAAGATATTCGGCCATTAGTCCATCTTTTGTCGATCCTTCTTCGTCAACAAGACCACCAAAGCAAGCTGAGGAGCCAATGGTTTTGTAAACATCACTTTCATATGAAATAGCAGTTCCGTATGCCGGGCTTTCATTTTGAAGGATTATTTTTGATTCGGCCATTGGAGCAATGTGATCAATGTAACTGTTTGCTCCATCGTAATCAAATGTATAAGTTTGAAGCCAACCATCGGCATGGCCAATTATCCTGCTCAAATCACCTGATCCATCTGAAAGTCCGTTAATAAAAAACTTCTCGTGAACTGCTGTTTGATCGTCGAAGGCCCAGGTGTCGCCACCTTCCATATAAATTCTTCCACCATTTTCAAGAAACTGGTTTAGAAAATCTCCTTCTTCCGAACTTAAAATGTGATTGTTTGGATAAACACCCAAAATAATGAATAAGGATTGATATTGATTTAATTCTTCGGGGAAGGTTTCTGCTTGCTCATCGGCACCAACATTAAGTTCAGTAAAGCACTCCATCATTGCTTCAGCAGAATTAGTGCCCGTAGAGAAATCCATTAAAAGTACAGGTTTCTGTCCAAGATAAGTTGAAAAATTACCGCTTGAACTAATTCCGTAGTCGGCAGAAATTAGTATTTCAAATTCAGCCTCATTACCATCGGGTGTTTCTAGGTCGGCAGTTACACTAAAAGTTCCGCTAACAGTTTCTTCACCATTTATGTTTCCATAATCAACATCAAAATTATTTATTGTAATGTATTGGTTTGAACTCGATAAGTTACCAATTACGCTAAAAGCCTCTGATGAGCCATTGTTCGATAAATCTACAATCAGGTCAACAGTTTCGCCTGGATCTATTCTCCCGTTTTGGTTGCCTGCATTATCATCGATGGTAAACGAAGTGAAATTCATTACGGGCGCATGTGCCACAAGGAAAAATGAAGATTCCCAAACTTCTCTGCTAACTCCATCTTCTGAGCTAACACTAAAATTAATTTTAGTTCCATCGGGTATGTTGTTTGCCACCTCGAAGGTGAAACCATTTTCAACCGTAACAGTATCCTCTACTACAATGGTTCCATAATTTTCTGCATCGTCAGTAAGAGTAATAAATTCATTTTCAGTAGTTATTACACATTCAACATTAATTGCATCTTCAATACCCACGTTTGATTGGTCGAGAGTTAAGAGAATGATTTCGGTGTAGTCAACAAAGCCATTATTATTTCCATTACTATCGTCAATGCTATTTCCAACATTTACAATGTAAGGGCCACTGGCAGGCACAATCTCCACAGTTGATTCGTATGGAAAATAGTTAAATGCGGTAATCACAAGATCCATAACCCCAACATCATTTAAAGGCATGAAAACAAATGTTGCAGAGCCACCTTCAATAGTAACTGTACTAATTATTTCTCCATCCATTGTTAAAGCGGCTATTCCGCCTTCGGCATCACTGTTAACAGTGAATGTTGTAGCTCCAAGAAAAACTGTTGCAGGATGTGTTGCCGTCATTATTTGAGGAATGTCAGTTCGTACCATCACTGACGGGTCTCCAAAAATAGTCCAGGTATCAGTCATTACATCACCATCACTTCCATAAGCATCATTCATGCCCATACAGCCATTCATGGTAATTCCACCAAATGTTCGTTTTATATTACCATCTGCCAGTTCAGCAAGAATATCATTCATTACATCCTGTCCGCGCATTGGAGGATTCCAACTTTGGTTTATTGTTGACATAATTGTTGCTATTGCTCCAGTAGGTTCACCATTATCTTCTGCTCTGATCCAAGCTTCTCCAAAACAAGTACTGCCAACAAAGTTGCCATTAACACAAGCTACTGATATAATAAATGGTAGTTTCTCGATATTAGTAAGATTATTAATATCACCATTTGAAAATCCTGAAGTTCCCCATGATGTTGTACTACCATGACCCACATAATTAATTATTGATCCACCATTGTTGATAGCAGTTGCCACCTGAGCCGAACTTGGGCTGCCTTCAGCATCTTCACCACCTTGAGAGCCATCAAAAAGTTCATAGCCATATTCGTAGGTAAAAGGGAATAACTTATTAGTGTGGATATTTCTGATGTGCTCGTAATCCATTTCATTGTCATCGCCAGGTCCCTGGTCAGATGCAATTCCAATGGCATCGGTAAACCAGGCCGCATCAAGGCCACCCATTGGATATCTTTCGTAGTCAATAGTACGCTGTACCATTGTTGCAACATGAGTGGTGTTTTCGGCTGAGAATCTTCCAACAAAAAGGTCGGGGTAATGATCATTTCCAACAATGTAAGAATAGTCAACATCTGAGTCGTTTCCACCAATTACACTTGATGGAACCTGCTCAGCATCGCCCACAAGCAGTACAAATGTAAGACCGTTATCGTTATAATAATCAGCAATGTAAGCCTTAATGGCAGCCGCATCACCAATTGTTGATACATCTACCATTTCTATTTCTGTTCCGGTTTTTGTTCTCCAGTCGATATAATCGTTCATGCTATCCATAAAATCGCCATAGGCAATAATTAGCATATTGCCATGCTCATCAACAGGTTCGTACCTTTGTACCGATGCCTGATAATTTAAAAAATGCCTTTTATAAAGACTCTTGAAATTTGCATCTATTTTATCAGGAGCAACATCAGAAATTGTGTTAATATTTGAGATACCATTTTCAGTTAGCTGAACCGTGATTTTGTTATAAACTCTAAGTGTGCGGGTAACCGGATTATAGGAAAACGGATTGATTAAAACTGTTTGCCCGCGATAATCCCTTACAATATAAGGCTGTCGTAAGGAAGTTGTGTTTATTGGAAAGAATTCGTCCCTCTGATATTGTGAGCCAAATTCGTAAGGCACAGTTGCCGGGTCGATAGTTCTGTCGAAGTTTCCCTTTGAAGGGGCAATAAGTACATCTTTGTATTCCATAAAACTTGTACTTATAACTTCAACTTTCATTTTTGCATTTGCAGGAATAATTACCGAAGTTGCAAACAGAGGTAAAGATGGTTTTCCCTGATCTAGCCTATTTGCCGCACCATCTACATTAAGTTCCCAGGCCGTACCGAGTTCTGTTTCTACTTCGGTATACCAAAAACCACTTAGGTTTAACTGTAAAGTTGTTTGATTTACATTAGAGTTGACCAATTCAACTTTCGATTCGTAGTTAAGGTTTGAAGTAATTTCAACCCAGTTGGTGGCTTGCAAATTGATAAACAATCCAACTATTAATAAAAGAGTTACAATTCGTTTCATATCTTTATTTAGTATTTAAATATTTATTTTACAATGGTTTTAAGCATTGCCTGAGTATTGCCATTTTTTATGAAAAGTAAATAAATTCCCGGAGCATTTCCTCTCAAATCAATGCTCTTGCTGGATGAACCAGTAACTTCAAGATTTTCTTTTTTTATCACCTTGCCCATACCGTTAACTACCGTTAGTTCGTAATTGCCAGAATTAGTTGTTTGTATCGAAATGTTAAACAATCCATTGTTAGGATTAGGCATTAGATTAAGATTAATCTCAAGATTTGAGGAGATAATTCCAACGGAGTTTGAGACTACTATTAACAGCGAATCAGAAAATTCTCCCTGTCCACAATCATTCATTCCGGCAACTTTTAGCCAAGCCTCTCCTTCAAAATTAAGATTCCAGTTTATGGTAATACTATCTGTATTACCAATTATATTACCTGCATACGCTGGAAATACTTCCCAATTATATAAATTAGCCTGCTCTAAGGTTTCAGTAGTATAATTGCTGCTTGTTACAAATTCAAGGTCAACAGTTTCAGGGCCTTCTGGAGTATAGGCCAAATCTGGCGTCTCGTTAAGGTTCAGTATCATTTCGTCGCTATGATTAATTCCATCAACGTCAATAATGCTAAGCGTAAGAATTATTTCCAACTCCTTCAAGTCTGCTTCAGAAGGAGTATAGCCCGGGCATTCAATATTTAAATTGTTAAAAACGCCTGTTCCATTTGTTGACCACCACAATGTGTCGTAGTTGGTGGCTGTACCCTGACAGTAAAAAATATTTGTATCGCATGATTCGTCATCAGGACCTGCAAATATTGTAGTCGTCATCATTGTTGGCAACGAAATATAATCGATCCATGCTTTGTCGACACCTCCGGTTTGAGAATAATCTTTTTCGTAAGCCCACTTAAAAGTGTGCATTCCCGGATCTACACCAAACACTTCCTTAGTCCACGATTCGGAACCAGACCATTCTCCTTTTACATTATTATCAATATAAAACTTCAGGTAATCGTAATCCGGCTCAGAAGAAATCTTTTTATAAAAACTAATGCTATCGGTAGCCAATACTTCGTACTGTATTTGGAATGAGGATTCTTCCTCATCAGCAATTTCTCCTGAAATGGCATGATAATACCCTTCGTAAGGATATTCAAGTGTTATTTCCCAAGGCATATCGCCTCCTGTTTGCCAGTCAAATTTTGAAAAGTCACCTGTCTCCCAGTCTTCAATAAGTTCAGAAATTTTAGGATAAAACACTGTCGTTTCTTCATAGCCAGCAGCAGAAAGATCATAATGCATTTCGGCAAAAACTCCCTCAGGAGCATCGGCATTTACACTAATATTATAAGATGCAAAGCAAGGCATAAACAATCCAACTGTAGGTAGAATGGTGTCGTTACTCTCAACAGTAATAAACTGATTAAATGCAATTAACGAAGCATTTACATTTTCAATACTACAATGGCCTTCATTTATAGTTTTTATGGTCATTACTGCACTCTCACCGGGGTCAAGTATTCCGTTTCCATTACCACCTTCAACATCGTCAATAATCATTTCTGTTCCTTTGAGAAGCGGAGCATAAGAAAGAATAGTGAAATCACTTATCCATGTGGAATCATTTTCGTCGGAGGCAGTAACGGTAAAGTTAATCTGCATCTGATCTGGAATATTGTTGGCAAGTTTAATAAGGAAACCATAATCTTTGCTTGCAGTTTCATCCACAAAAATGGTATCGTAATTTTCTGAATTATCAATAATTGTCACAAATTCATTTGAAGTAGAAATAGTTACATCAACATTGTTTGCATCTTCAGTTCCGTAGTTTGTTAAACTTATTGAAACAAAAACATCCTCGTCAAAATCGGCTTTTGCATTTCCGTTACCCAAGGAGTCATCCTGCAAAATATGACTTTCGTAAACACAGAAAGGACCATCAGGAGCAAAAACAAGTACGTCTTCTATCCATGGCTGGCGATTTTGTGCAGTGATTACAAGTTCGGCATTTCCCGGCGTGGCAAATGATTCGAATTCTAAAATGGCTACACCATTTTCATCGGCAAGTGCTACAGCCTTAAGAGTGCTATTTTTATTTAAAGCAACATAGGCGTAAGCTTCAGTTTCAACAGTAAAAGTGGTACTCCCAATGGTAATAAACCCGTCGTGTGAAACCGGCATAACATCAGGGATTGAATAATAAATCATTAGCGAAGGATCGCCAATAAGATTATAAATATCCCAATAATATTCGGCAGAGCCTGGTGAACCTTCAAGAACAGCAAGGTTACCAGCAAAAATTATTTGATCCATGGTTGTATACCATTCGCCAAAATCTTCGCCGTGATCATGGAAAGAACGGTCGTAATTTCCTAAAGTTGTTTCATCGTAAGATGGTGGATCTTCGGTAATTGCACCCACACCCACACCAAAATAGTAATCCTCATCCCAGTAAGTACTGTTTGAGCCACCAATGTAACCAACTGCGCCTTTATTTTCAGCCCTAACGATTTCTTCTGCAAAACAGGTGGTTTGATATTCGCTCGATGAGCAGCAGTTACCAATTAACAATCCATATTTGTCTTCATTTTCCAAAGCAGGAATGTCATTTATTACAAACGAAGGATCTGCCCATCCATTTGGGCTACAGTGTGCCGTATAGTTAGCGAAGGTTACTCCATCAGAAATATCCTGTTGTATTTGAGCACTGTTATTTCCCGACTCAGGGTATAAGTAAGTTTGGCTAAAAATGCCATGATCTTCGTTGAAATAGTTTTCGGTACCGTAATTAATTTGTCCGTTGCCCCAGTCGGCACCATGACTACCATCCATTCCGGCAACCATAACAACCTCGTCGAGGTAAGTTGGGTCAGGCATGGTGTACTGTTCGTACTGTAAAGTTTTTGCTATTATTATGTCAAGTTGGTCGGTTGTTTCTGCCGACATTCTTCCATAAAAAATTTCTGGTAGAAGGTCGCCTGTGTATTCAACATAATTTCTGTCGGTAACGCCATTTCCATTATTCCATGTTGGCATTTGGTCGATATCTCCAACAAATAAAACGAATGAAGGGGCAGGGTCGTCAACTGTGCCATTGTCATAAAGTCCTTGCAGATATGTTTTTATTGCATCAGTTGTAGTTCCTATTACATCGGTATAGGCTTCAACTACAGTAAATCCTTTTTGCTTTTTCCATTCAATAAACGATTGTATGTTTTCGGAAAACATTGGGTGGGAAACAATAACATACTTTACTGGATATTGAGTTAGGTTTTCTCTTTGGGATAATGGGATATAGTTAAGAATACTTTTTTGCATTCCTGTAAAAAACGGAGAATAATATTTTTGTTTTAACTCTTCGGTCAATGCCAAATCAGCATTTTCAAAAACTATTTCAAATTCAAGGTTTTCGTAAACCCTGATGATGTTGGTTACAGGGTTGTATTCAAAAGGTGAAATATTTATTAAGCCTAATCGTTGGCTACGTAATGTTCCAATTGTATTAATGCTAACCAATTCTTCTTTGATAAAAGCATTGGTTTGGTAGATGTCATGGTCAATTTTAAAATCCTCGTCGTCGCCACATTTTGCCTGTGGTCCCTGGCAGGGGTATACTAAATCTTCAATTCCCATATCGGAAAGTTTGTACTCTTTAAGTTCGTAGGAAAGTACTTTTACTTTTGGTTCAGCAGATTGAGGAACTTCTATCAATTTCCTTAAAACAGGAAGTGAAGGGTAGCCAATTTTGTCGGTTTTGGAATAGGTAGGGGTATTGAGAATGGAATAGTTGGTATTGCCAACTTGCATACTACTTAGATTAATCTTGCCCACTATATTTGAGAGGACCAGTTTAAGATCCGTTTTTGATTTGATTATAAGTTTTGTTTTTTCGTTTGAAATCTTTATATTAGTAGCCTGCAGAGAGATTGAGCCGGTTACTAAAAGAAAAATTATAAGAGATTTCAAAAAAGTAAATTTTTTCATATTGGTTTATTTTGGTGCAAAAGTACAAATAAGATACCTGATTGATTTAATAAGGACAAGTAACTGAACTTAGTAGTTGTTTAAAACACTAGTATAATGTGTGCTTGACGTCAATTTATATTAAATATAAATAATGTAGCTAATCAGAGGTTGATTATTAATGGGTACTAATTGGTGACGAAATCAGTTAATTAAGTTTAACCCTATCGAAATTTCTGAGAAGAAAGTTAACCGGATAAAGTGTTGCCAGGAATCCAATAATTTGAACTGTGGCAAAAACATAAACAAAATCAATCCATTGCATTTTAACCGGATAAGCATCAATAATAAAATCGCCTTCTCCCGAACCGAGACTTACAATTCCATATGTTTGCTGCAAGTATAAAACTAAAAACCCTAATCCCAATCCCCCTAGTCCTCCAATAAAACTTATCAGAATCCCCTCAAGGGTAAAAATGTTTTTGATCATCTTTTTATCGGCACCCATGCTTTTTAATACTGCGATATCTTTAGTTTTCTCAACTATTAAAATTGATAAGGATCCAATCATATTGAAGGATGCCAGGGCGAGAATGAAAACCAGAATTAAAAATATTGCAATTTTTTCTGATTTCATCACTTTAAACAAGACCATGTTTTGTTGAAAACGATTTTTGACTATAAAATCATTTCCCAGCATTTTCACCAACTCTTCCTGCAGTAAGTCGGTATTTGTGCTTTTTTCTACAAATACTTCTACGGTAGTGGCTTCAGTTTTATAATCCATTAGGTCTTTAACAAAGTCAATTGGAAGAAAAACGTATTTTTCGTCAAATTCCTGCTGAACAGAAAAAACACCAGCAGGGTGAACTACCTTGTGCTTGAAGGCATTGCTGAGGTTAAATGAGGATGCATTACCTCTTTTTGGTACGTAAACATTTAATAACTCAGATGTGTTTTCAGGAAAAAGATTGAGGTACCAGGCAACTCCTGCCCCAACTACTGCAAAATTCACATCACCTTCTTCTAAAACAAAATAACCATCAACAAGTGTGCTATCGATACCTGAGAGTGCAATATGATTTTTATCTATCCCTTTAATTTTTCCAATGTATTGTTTGTCGCCATACTTAAATAGAGCATCCTCTTCCACAACAAACGAAATGCCTCTTATACCATTTAAATTCTCTACTTCTTTTGTAGGAAAAATTGCTGCATCAATAGTTTTACCATTCGCAGCGCTAATCTCGAAGTCGGGATTGAAGGCACCGTACAAACTTTTTATAACATCTTCAAAACCATTAAATACCGAAAGCACAACAATTAAAGCAAATGTACCAATGCCAAGACCCACAACCGAAATTGATGAAATGACATTTATTAAGTTGTGCGTTTTTTTTGATATCAAATACCTTCCGGCAATGAAAAATGAAGTGTTCATTTTAAAAATTTGAGACAAAGATAAATTTAAAAGGCTTTGAGCCCAAACTACTTTGTTTCATAGTTCAAGCAACCGAACAATTGAATCATCTAACAAGGAATGAGCGTCATTGCGATACGCCCAACTGAATGTTAATAGTTTAGCTAGATTGTATAGGTGGAGAAGCAATCTCAATTATACTTGGTTAGCTAGTGAGATTGCCGCGCTGCGCTTGCAATGACGTAGTTCTTTATTTTTTGCGTGGGATTCCCATAGTAGCAATAGTAGCATAGCCTCCACAGCAGCCTTTTCAAATTATTGAATACTTTTGCAAAAAATAAAATTATGCTCATAGTCGGCGAAATGAAACTTTCAGATGTAATTCATCACGATTACACTCTTGTTCCGGTAATAAATAGGTTTGACATTAAACTTGGTTTTGGTGATGGAACTATCGAAGAAATTTGCCTTGAGAAAGATATAAACCTTGGGTTTTTCTTAACCATTTTGAATACATTTCACGATACGCAGTATTTTCCAAAAGAATACCTTAAGAGTTTCCCCGCCGAAGTTTTGATTAAATATTTACGCAAGGCTCACAAATCTTATGTGGAAGGAAATATTCCTGAAATAAAAAAGATGATTGAAGTTTTACTGTCGTTAAGTAATGAAAATGGAAAAACTCTAAGTCTTATCAAAAACTTTTTTGAAGAGTATTCGGCCGAGTTTAGTAAGCATATTATAAGGGAAGAGGAAGTTGTTTACCCTTATGTTTTAGAATTAGAAAATTTAATTGACAATTCTAAGGAAAGTCCACTGCCAGAGGAGAAGATTACAAATTATTCCATTAGTAATTATGAGCAGGATCACGAAGATATTGAAGAGAAACTTTTTGACTTGAAGAATCTTATTATTAAATATTTACAAGCAGAAACTAGTGAAACTTTATTATTTGAAGAAACGAGTTATGCCCTACTTCGTGAGTTGTTTGTTTTGGAGAAAGAACTAAGGGAGCATTCGAGAATTGAAGATTTAATACTTGTGCCCAAGGTTGAAGAGATGGAAAAACTATATAAAACACTTACTTAAAATGGCAGGTGTAATTAATATAGTTTTAATTGAAAACACTTTTCTGTTGCGATCAGGAATGGAGAGTTTGGTGCAGGAAATACCCGGCATGCTCATTACAGAGGTTTTTGATGGAAGTGAGAAAAATCTATTTGAAAAAATAAAGAAAAAGAAACCTGATACAATAATTATCAACCCAGATGCACTGGCTGGCGATTTTGTTAGTTTAATTACTAAGTTGCAAAACGAGAATGAATTAAAACTTATAGGCTTGCTAAGCGATGATTGTCATGAAAAGATCAGCAGCAGGTTTTCTTTCAAATTAAAACTCACCGATAGTAAGCATAATCTTTCGCAGCAATTAAGGAAGATTTGTGGAACGGACAAAAGTAGAGAAAAGCAGCAGAAGGGAGTATTAAGCAATCGTGAACTTGTTGTGCTTAAAGAGGTTGTAAAAGGTTTAATTAATCAGGAAATTGCTGATAAACTATTCTTGAGTATTCATACCGTAATGACCCACCGTAAGAACATAACCAAAAAACTGGGCATAAAAACTGTTTCTGGTTTGATGGTTTATGCGCTGATGAATAATATTGTTGAGATTGGGGAAATGGGGTAAGGGTTTTCATTTATGCCAATCACACAAAAAAAG
>JAOZNY010000041.1 GCA_029933565.1 Bacteroidales bacterium | reverse complement strand
ATGTTGTTATCATTGTTATCGTTGTTGTCAAGTTGTCATTGTTGTCGTTGTTATCGTTGTTGTCATTGTTAACCTGATAATTATTTTATTTTTTTGAATTCCAGTTTTCATCTACATACTTAATGAAATTATGGATTTTGATTCCTAAAGTATCTAACTCAATTACAATATCATTCCAGTCGGAATTATCAGTTGCTTTGAAAAGAAATTCGGATTGAGATTTTGCTTCAAGTTGAGATGCATAACTATAAACTAGGAATTTTATGAAATCTGCTTTGTATCTCCTTCTTCCATACCCTTCCACAATAGTATCTTTTATACGTTGGCTTGATCGACGTATTTGACTTCCAACTTCATATTTGTCGTGCGACTCGAGTTTAAGTGTTAATTCTCGTATTCTAAGTGCTAAATCAAATGAAACAGTATAGATATCCAGGTCTTTATAACTTTTCATAACTTAAATGCTTTGACTTAATATTTTCTTACAGTTTGATAATCGGATAACTCGATAACTTGACAACAACGATAACCTTTTTCTCTATTTTTTCTTTCTTCCCTAGTAATGCTTATATTGTAATCGTAAAAATGATTAAATAATAATCAAATGTAATACATTATTTTTAAATGTCAAGTATTTAGCCAAATGTTTTTATGAGTTCAGTAAATCGTACAATAGTTCATTTTGATTTAGATACTTTTTTTGTCTCGGTTGAGAGGCTTATAAATTCTTCTTTAGTTGGTAAACCTGTAATTATTGGAGGTATGTCTGATAGGGGAGTGGTTGCCAGTTGTAGTTACGAGGCCCGCAGGTTTGGGGTACATTCGGCTATGCCTATGCGTATGGCAAAATATTTATGTGCCGATGCTGTTTTTATCCGTGGTGACATGGAAGAGTACAGTAAGCAGTCGCGATTGGTTACCGAAATAATTACTGAGAGTGCACCCGTTTGTGAGAAGGCATCAATCGATGAGCATTATCTTGATATTACGGGAATGGATAAGTTTCTTGGGAGTTTGAAATGGACGCATGAATTGCGCGAAAGGATAATAAAAGAAACCGGTCTTCCAATTTCATTTGGGCTTTCAACCAATAAAACGGTGTCGAAAATTGCAACTGGTGAAGCAAAGCCCAACGGGGAACTTTATATTCCTGATCAAAGAATAAAGCCCTTTCTTTCGCCATTATCGATTAGGAAGATTCCCATGGTGGGGAAGAAAAGTTATCGTTTATTGAGGTCGATGGGGGTTTCAACAATAGAGGTGTTAAGCATGATTCCTCCTGAAATGATAACACAACTGATGGGCAAGAACGGAATGGTGTTGTGGAAAAAAGCCAATGGCATCGACCCTACACCTGTGATACAGTACTCTGAGCGAAAGTCGATTAGCACAGAACGGACTTTTGAGAAGGATACAACAGATATGGTAAAACTAAAAAGTCTGTTAATTAGTATGGTTGAGAAAATTGCTTTTGAACTAAGGAAGAAGCAAAAACTTACAGGCTGCATTACGGTTAAAATACGCTATTCAAATTTTGATACCCACACTTTGCAAAAGAATATTGCCTACACTTCTTTCGACCATGTTTTGCAAAGTATTGCATTGGAACTTTTTCAAAAAATTTATAGCCGCCGCATGTTGATAAGGCTGATAGGGGTGAGATTTAGCAAACTTGTGGGTGGACATCAGCAATTGAATATGTTTGAAGACAGCCATGAAATGATAAGTTTATACGAGGCCATGGATAGCATTAGGCTTAGGTATGGGAGAAATGCTGTTAAGAAAGCGGTGGGGGTTTGAGTTGAAAGTTGAAAGTTAAAAGTTGAAAGTTTAAAGTTTTGGTTTTAATCTTGAAACAACTCACGATGTGATGAATAGTTGTCCCATTTTTCAATTACTTGTCGCATGTCTTCCGGTAGTTCCGATTCAAACATCATCATTTTCCCAGTTGTGGGGTGCTCAAATCCAAGTATGTATGCATGGAGTGACTGGCGTGGAATAATTTTAAAACAGTTCTGAACAAACTGCTTGTATTTAGTAAATGTTGTTCCTTTCAGAATTTGATCACCACCATAATGTTCATCGTTAAACAAGGGATGGCCAATATACCTGAAATGTGCCCTAATCTGGTGGGTGCGTCCTGTTTCTAGTTGGCATTCCACAAGGCTTACGTAACCAAAACGTTTAAGAACTTTATAATGTGAAATTGCCGATTTGCCATATTCGCCATCAGGAAAAACTGTCATTACTCTTCTGTCTTTTAGGCTTCTCCCGATATGCCCTTCAATTGTACCACTTTCTTCATCAAAGTCGCCCCAAACTAATGCCTGGTATTTTCGCTCGATGGTATGATCGAAAAACTGTTTTGCAAGTTTGGTTTGGGCAGGCTCATTCTTGGCAATTAATAACAAACCAGAAGTATTTTTGTCGATTCGGTGAACCAGATAGCCAAAACCATTTTCTATTTTTTGAGAGGTTTTTTCGAAATGCATGGCAAGTCCGTTCAATAAAGTAGAGTCGAAATGTCCGTGTGCGGGATGAACTACCAGTTCGGGTTGTTTGTTTACAATGATAATGTCATCATCCTCAAAAACAATGTTTAGAGGTATGTCCTGAGCAAAAATCTCAACTTCACGGGGTGGGCTTGTCATTACAATACTTACAACATCATTGGGTCTTACCTTATAATTTTGTTTAACTGCTTTTTCATTAACAAGTATATTTCCGGCGGTAGCTGCTTGCTGGATTTTGTTTCTTGATACATTCATTATTTTGGATTGCAGATACTTGTCAATCCTTAAAGGCGATTGTCCGGGATCTACTTCATAACGAAAATGTTCGAAAAGTTCGCCAGTGTCCTCATTTTTATCTTGTGCTTCTTCAGCCATATTTATCTAACTAAAAGTTTGGAATTAAAAAGTCTGCTCCCATCAATTATTTTCACAATGTAAATACCTTTGGCAAATCTACTTACGTCGAAGTTTCCTTTTATTCCCGATTGTTTTAGTACCGATGCGCCGTAGAGGTTAAAAACTTCAATTTCTGCCAATTCAGGATTTGAGATACCTAATAATTCAACTTTGAAACTGTTATTGGTGGGGTTAGGGTAGAGTTTTATTTTCTTCTGTGAGGCAGATTGTTCATTTGTTCCAAAAATTAACTCTCCTCCAACACTTCCTATTATTGGCCTAATCATCAGGCTTCCCTCCTCATTGCTCTGATACCAAACATTTCCAACATTGTAAAAAATACTATGGCTGCTATTAAGGTGTGTGTCAAAACCAATATTCAGCGAAACTGCCTCAAACTGTTCCCATCCAACATAAAAATCACCACTTAATACTAATGGTTCATCAAAAATATATGAGTAAAACTTATAAAGGCCATCATTCCACTTTGGTTTAAGCCCTTCTTGTCTAATTATAATTTCACCTGGAATACCGTTGTTGTCTCTATAAACCAGTAAATCGAAATAATAATTTTCATTGACATTATTTAGTGTTTTGTTGAAGTACATTTGAACACCATAAATAGTATCGGGAATACTTAAAGTGAATTTGTAACCTAGTTTTGCACCTGCAGGTTTTAAACCATATCCAAACTCAGGTGTGCCATCGTCGTAGGCAAAATAATTATAAAATCCTTGACCATAGATTGCCGAATCAACAAGGATGTTGGCTTCCGATGAATCGCTGATGTAATGTTTAATAATATAGGATGCAGTGTCGTTGTCAAAATCGAAATTAAAAGCATAAGTTGGAGGGCATGCATGAGCAGCCCCACAGCCAATGTCGCAATTTTGAAAGCCGTATGAGAAAAATGGTGGCAGGTTGCAACTTCCCCCGTTGTACTGTTTTGAATAGTTGCCATTTACCTGTTCGAAGCGGTACATATATTTTGTGTTATGACCTACCTTGTCAAGGTTTGCCATATACATATTTATATCGGGTTTAAGTGTGTTGATTGGAGCATCGGCTTTGTATTGCCTATAAGGCATTACTTCGTAATTCTTAAGAAAACTTGGTGGCCGTTCTGAGAAAACCAGTTTGCGGTAGGTTGTGTCGGCTTGATCGCGACTGTGATTAAGGTAAACGTAATCAACATTCCAATGGTCAACATTATTTCTCCATGAAGGTTCAGTTTCTTTTGTGATACTGGCATAATTTCTAAATCTAAACTGGAAACTGTCGTAAAAATATGATGTGTCGATAATTGGAACCATTACCTGAACAAAGTTTTTTCCGGTTTCTTCCTGAAACTCCGATAACTCCATGCCCTGAACTTTCCAAACTACATCCCAAGCATATTCAGGCTCCATAAGTGAATCGCATAAAACAGTAACCCACTGATTGGCAATTGTAAGAGTATTGTAGTTTATTAAATATAAATTCGGATTGCATCCTGGTTGTGGAGACCATAGAGTATCGCCCGGAAAAATTGTATCGTTTTCACTTTCAAGGTAGTACTCTATATTTACAACAATTGAGTCGTAATGCGAAAAAATAGTATCACCTGTTGGTCGTCTTAATTCCAGTAGCAAAGTATCCCACGGATCGGGTGAATCTCCCATGCCTTGTGGCTGATAAAAGAAGCTGAGATAGAGAGAATCTTCAGGGGTTAACTCTCTTGTTACAGGAGTGAAAATTGAATCGAGCCTGATGGAATTAGTTGTTAGGTAATCTGCCTGAAAGGCAACCCAATCAGCATTTTCATAAATAGCACCAGTTTGGTCAATGGCATCGAATGTGGCAACTCCAATATTAGTTGGTCTGAATGAAAAGTCGGTATTGATAAAAACATCCATGTCTGCCCACTTTGCTTCGTTAGGGTATATTTTCGAAGTTGAAAAATCGTCGAAAAAGGGTAGATGAAGGGCTTCGTTTTCTTCCGCAGATAAATAATAATCTACATTTTCAAGTTTGGTCTTAGTGTATTCCTTTTTTACCGATTCGTTAAACTGCAAACCTGAGAGTATTTCCTGCCCCATCAGCAAATTAATGCTGAAAGCCAATAATAAAAGTATTATAAATTTAATATTCATTCTTTAATTAAACTAATTATGAAATTGAGTTGTGTCACCACTTAGGGTGTCGGAAATAAACTGTAACAGATATTTATCGAAATCAAACTGCTCGTCGGAGCGATACCAGATATTTACTTTTTGGCCTAGTTTGACAAGTTCAGTATTTTGAATATTAGGTTCGGTTTTATAAACCCTTGCATGGCTTGTGTCGTCGCCATCCAAAAAATATTCCTTGCCTTTATTAAGTGATGCGTAGTGTAGTATTTTGCCAACTTCACTAGGCTTCTTTGCTATTAAAAGTGGAAGAGGAACTTTAACTTTCATCTTTCCTTTGCCTATTACAAGATCGATTACAGTACCTGCATTTATTTCAGTTCCTGTCTCAATTGTTTCATTGTCAATTACCTGATCGATTACAGCATTGCGCGCAAAATATTCAACATAATTAAGCCAGCCTGCACTTAGTTTATTCATTTCGAGAGTAACCAAAGCCTGCCTTAAGGAAAGGTTTTTTAGGTTTGGCATTTTTGTTTTTTCGGGCATTTGCGCAACAACAGTAAAATAAATGTGTCGCCCTTGTTTAACTTTGGAACCTGACTCAGGATTTTGCATTAGAATTGTCCCCTTGTCGTGATGATTGTCGAAAACGGAATCTATTACTATTAGTTCAAAATACTCTTCATAATGATCTTCAACAAGTTGTTCAACTGTTTTTCCATAGAAGTCGGGAACAAGAAAAACTTTACCATGTTGAGTATAAATATCAAGCGATTTTAATACCCCAAATAGGATGAAAAAAGCAAGCAAAATTGCTATTAAAAAATGAAGATAAAATTTCCTTCTCCCAAGAAAATAAAAGAAACCCATTTATATTATTTTTTAGCCTTAATTATACTTTTATAATGACTTGGTTTGATAACTAAATAATTTGTAAAATATTGTATCTTAAAAAGAGCAAAGTTAAGAATAATTGGGTATCTGTTAGTTGAGGCTGTAAACTAAACCTTGATTGCTTTTGTTAGGCTTTTTGTGTAGTCTTGCGTTACTCCTTTTGAAATCAAGAAGAGGGTGAGAATTGAAATATAATGGCCAATGTCGTTATAAGTTAAATACAGAGGGTGAAAACTAATTTTAAAAACTATGAAGACCACGGAACTTAATGATATCAATATTCCATAAGAAATATATTTTGACAATGATTTTAGGAAAAAAAAGTTTCCAAAAACAACTATTACAAGCAAACTTATGGCAGTATCGATTACCATAAAAATGAAATTCACATAATAAACTGAAAGAAAGAAAAGCAGTAGGGATTTCATTAAAACAATATTTTTTAGCAATAGGTTTAAGTACTGATGGTAAACCGATAAAACAGCAAAATATAATGAGGCTGACAAAAGCCCCCATGATAAAAACCTGAACAGTTCTCCAATTTCATAATAACCATGGTATATCCCTCCTGTAAAAGCAGACAAGCCCAGAGTAAGGAAAAATAGACTCCATTTTCTGCTTGTTATTCTGTGCTGAAAATAAAAATAAAATGCAAATAAGCTTAAAACTAAATCACTTATCATTGTTAAGATTCTGTTTTTAATTTGAGTAAGAAATCAACTAGTTTGATAGTTGCCTTTGCCCGATGGCTAATTTTATTCTTTTCGTCAATTGGCATTTGGGCAAAAGTTTGTTTATAAGCATTGGGAATAAAAATCGGGTCGTAACCAAATCCTGAAGTACCATACTTTTCAGTTGTAATTTCACCTTCAACTTTTCCTTCAAATTGATGCTCTTTGCCATTAAGGATTAGTGAGATTACAGTTTTAAACCTTGCGCTACGTTTTTTGGCATCCTTCATTTCTGTAAGTACCTTTTTTATGTTTGCCTCACTATTTCCATCTTCTCCGGCATAACGTGCCGAATATACTCCAGGTCTGCCATTAAGAGCATCAATTTCTAAACCTGTGTCATCTGAGAAAACATCAATACCAAATCTTTCAAAAATAAAACTTGATTTTATGAGAGCATTTTCTGATAGTGTAATTCCTGTTTCAGGAATATCTCCCATAAATCCAAACTCTTTAAGTCCCAGGATTTCATATCTTCCTTTAAGGATTTCCTTGATCTCCTGAAGTTTATGCTCATTGTTTGTGGCAAATACTAGAGTTTCCATTTTTACTAATTAGTTGGCTTACTGTTGTCAGGATAATCGGTAATAATTGCTTTAGGGACAGAAAGTGAGTATTTTGCGTTAATTGCTTCAATAAAGTTGTTTGCTACAAGTGCGTTTCCTCTGGGAGTTAGATGTATTCCATCCAAAGAAAACAAATTACCAAAAGAAAAGTCAGTTGTAAATTCAATGCCATCCTCAGTAATTCCTCCATTGGCAACTTCCTGCATAAGAGTATTAAAATCTACAAAGGCCAGATCGTATTTCTCAGCAGCAATTGTAATAATCTCGTTAAAAGTAGCCACTGCCGCAATGGTTAATTCTATCTCCGAATCGCTTAAAACATAAGAATCAGACAGGGGTTTTGTTGCTCCCCAACCACCACAATATATCGAATCCAAAGGTATGGTCAATAGTGCCAGTTCGCTTTCTGTCATTTGCCGTATTTTAAGTTCTTCCGAAACATCCATGTCTTTATCGCGAATCACCATTGGGTTGTTGCCCAACGACCAGTTTATCCTATAGTCTTTTCCTAGTGCCTCCATTTGCTGGTTGTAATCCACATAAAATGCCTGAAGTTCTTCTACCTCAGTTTCTGTTTCCACATTAACAAAATTATAATTTATAGTTGTAAAGAATGCTGCCGAGGCAACATCAGGAATATTGGCTAAAACACCACCTTCTGTAATTGAACTCAGATGTGCGGCAGCTGCATCGTAACTTATTTCAAATAGTTGGGTAGTGGTAATGGAAGTTGTACCTCCTGAAGATGCATAGCCCAAAACATCATTATTTCCCACCCATAAGCTAAAAAATGTAGGATCAACTTTATCGGCTTCGTCAATCAATTTATCTGAAGATGGATTGTTTGCAAAGCGTCCATAATACGGATTTAGTGCGCCCATACCCGGAAGGTGCATGTGAGTAACTGTGATTCCAGGTACCCCAAGATTATTAAAAGGGCCCTCCGATGAAATATTTGTCATTAACTCATCCATCAACTTTTCTTGATTTGGGTTTTCTACTAAGCGTACCGGAACCCATTCATTAACTTCGTTACAATTCTGCTTATTTGCCCATACTAACTTAGTTTCCAAATAAATTCCCGACTGATTAGAGGTGGGAAATACTCCATCTTCTGTAGGAATAATTGGCGTTTTAAAAATACCGTTGCCTCCTGCTTTCGATAATTGCTCTGCAAGAATATTAGCATAGGAATACTCCTGCCCCGAAGTGTAAAGTGCTCCATCGGCATAACCTGCTGTAAGTGAGTTCCCCATGGCTACATAACTGCTCAAATCAATGGTCTCAGGTGGTGGAGGGGGATCTGTATTGTCTTTGTTACAAGATCCAATTATTAAAATTAAGATAATAAATGCTGAAGTTTGTAATATTTTCATATGATATTGCTATATTTTTTAAAGGCAAAAATAAGAAAACATAATTAATCAAATAATTTACTTTTGCAGATAAGAAAAAAATGGATATTAGAAAAAATACCGACCCTCTCGAGACAGCGTTTCTTGATTATTTTAATGGAAACGAGCAGGCTGAAATTATTATACACAGTAATAAAAGTGATGTTGAAAAAGTTACTGTTTCATATTTTTTTAGAGAGTTTGAAAGGATGCCATTACTTGAGCAGAAAGCACTTGCATTTTGTAGCGGAAAGATTTTAGATGTTGGTGCAGGAAGTGGAAGTCATTCTTTATTTTTGCAGGAAAGAGGAGAAAATATAACAGCATTGGAAATTAAATCAGGTCTGATTGATATAATGCAAAAACGAGGCATACGCCAGATAGTTAATTCCGATATTTTTAAATATAATTCACTAAAATACGATTCATTATTAATGCTGATGAATGGAATTGGGTTTACCGGAGATTTTAAGGGTTTGGAAAAATTTCTGCAACATGCAAAAAGTCTGTTAAACCCTGGAGGACAAATTATTCTTGATTCTTCAGATTTGTTGTATTTGTATGAGGAGGAAGACGGCTCATATTTGATTAACCTGAACGAAGAGTATTATGGTGAACTTGAATACCAGTTTGAATATCAGGGAGTAAAAGGTGAGCGCTTTAAGTGGTTGTTTATTGATTTTAACTCTCTATTGCAATTCGCGCTTCAGTCAGGGTTTGACTGTGAAATGGTTTATGAAGATGAACATTTTAATTATTTGGCGGTTTTAAGTTTAATTAGTTAACCCAAAACGTTTCCTGTTTAACTAAGGACTTACTAAACAGGATTCCAGTCAATTTCTTCTATTCCATTTTCTTTAAGTATTTGATTTGTTTTGGAGAAATGTTTGCATCCCAAGAATCCACGGCTTGCCGAAAGAGGGGAGGGGTGAGCGGAAGTGAGGATGAAATGTTTATTTGTATCAATAAGTACTTGTTTATCTTGAGCAAATTTGCCCCACAAAAGAAAAACTATACCAGCCCTAAGATCAGAAACTGTTTTAATGGCTTTGTCAGTAAATGTTTCCCAGCCTTTTCCGTGGTGCGATGCTGCCTCATGAGCCCTAACAGAAAGAATCGCATTAAGCATAAGTACTCCTTCTCCAGCCCATTTTTCCAGATTTCCGGTTTTGGGAATTGGTATTCCTAAATCACTGTTTATCTCTTTATAAATATTCCTCAACGATGGTGGAATTTTAATCCCTTCAGGAACTGAAAAACTTAAACCGTGTGCTTGTCCTGGTCCATGGTATGGATCTTGGCCAATAATTACCACTTTAACTGATGGTAGTGGACAAAGATTAAAGGCCGTAAACATTTTGTTACCTGGAGGATAAATTACGTATTTCTTCTTTTCTTCCTTAATAAAGGCCTTCAGTGAATTGAAGTATTCTGAACTAAAATCTTCCCTCAGGGCTTCCAACCAACTTTCCTCAATTTGTGGATTTACGTCTCCCATAAACTTTTTTTTGGGTAAACTTAACAATAATATGCGAAAATGCTTGTTATTTATGTAAAATCTGTTTTTCTTTGTCAATAACAGAAACCAATCATTTAAATTTCGATATCGTTAAGTTATGAAGAAAATATTAACGCTTGTTTTTGCCTTTGCAATGTTAGTTGTTTTTGCTAGTTCATGCACATCATCAAGTAAATGTGCAGCTTATGGAGAAACCCATAAGTACCAAAAAGAAGCAAAGTACTAGATAACTTTCTTTTTTTATTTTACTGATTACCCCTTTGGTAATTTATCATTTGCTATGAAAAGTCATGTGTACATACTACTTTTCCTTGCAATGTCGCTTTGTGGCATTGACACATTTGCGCAATTCGATACGGAAACATCCGATACATTAGAAAATCAAATACTTTACAATAGGACAAAAACGTACGGTATTATCAGCCATAATTTAGGTTTAGGAGTACAATACAGAACAGGAAAGCGCCTCTCAATTTTTAAGACACGAATGTTAGAATTCGATTTTGTGTTTTATCGTTCATTTAAACAGATTAAACTTCTTAAGCCTTATCAGAATGCCAGAAAATATGTTTTTGGTAAAACAAATGAGGCTTTCTTTTTGCGTGGCGGTGTGGCCTGGAAGAAGTTATTAAACCGTAAACCTTATTGGGGAGGGGTTGAACTTAGGTTTATTTATGCCACTGGTTTTAGTTTGGGGATTGCAAAACCATATTACATTTATGTGATTTATGAATCTGAAGATGGAAATAATTATGAAATACGTCCTGAGGTTTATGATATTGATCCTGATAATCGTAATTGGCTTGATGAATTTGGAAGAGCACCATTCTCGAAAGGTTTAAATGAAATTAGTTTGCATCCGGGGATGTATTTTAAACTTGGGATGAATTTTGAGTTTGGAACAATAAGTACAAAAATTAAAACTCTTGAAGTAGGAACAACCATCGATGTGCTTCCAGTAGGAATGACCGTGATGGCATCCAATGAAAACCAAATCTTTTTCCCTCAGTTTTATATTAGTTTTAGTTGGGGTAAAAGATTCAATAAATACTAAATTGATTGTGGTTGTTTGGCAATTGCCTCAATTCCTCCCGATAGATAATATGCATCCATTCCTTTAAACCTAAGGATTTGAGCAGCCACAGCACTCTTTGGCCCACCCGCACAAACACAAATAATCATTTTGTTTTGATTTTTTAGTTTAGTAAGACTGTCAATAATAACTTTTAGTGAAATATTTAAATAATCTATTTTAGGATGATGGAAGTATTTACTGTTATCCTCGCCCGATACATCAACAACAACCAATTCCTGTTTATTCCTTAAGAACGATTGTAGACCGTAATAATCAACGTATTGCCATTTATCGTTTGATAGTTTATCATTTAACTTTTTCCAAAAAATTTCTTCATCCATCATAATTAGGGGTATAAAAAAAGGACTCTTTAGTTTCAACTAAAGAGTCCTTTTTAATTAAATATCTTGTGTTTATTTAATAAACAAGCGTTTGTTTACCGTAGTATTTTCACGGCTTACATTTATCATATATGCTCCATTAGTAACTGATCCACTAAGGTCTAACTCTAATTGATTATTACCTTGCTTACAGTTAAACTTAGTATTATAAATAGTTTTACCACCCATATCACTAATGCTTATGTGGTAGATTGCTGCATCAACACTATTAATATCTAAGGTGAATTCTCCTGTTGAAGGGTTAGGATAAATTTCCAGAGATTTCTGGGTAAAAATATCATCAATGCCAACACTTTCAACTTTAAATGTCCAATCAGGACTCCAGTTAGAAGTATCCAGACCAGCAATTCCTCTCACTTTCCAGAAGTAAGATGCTCCTTCATCCATACTACTTTGACATTGATTGAAATTATCTTCTGTAATAAATACGTTTGGATTCGAGAAGTTATCGTCAGTGTCAACCCAAAGTTCGTAAGCAGTTGCTCCCAGAACTTCAACCCATTCAAATTTGGGACATTTGTTTACGTCAGTTGCATTATTTTCAGGTGAAACTAATTCAATTGTATTTAGAGTTGTAAAAGTGTAAACATCACTCCAGTCAGAAATATCTTCTGAGTGCTCAGCCCTAACTCTCCAGTAATATTGCTCACCAAATTCAAAATCATTTAGTTCATAAGAATTCGAGTCGCTAGGGAAATTAAAAGCAGGTAAAAAATCTTCGTTTGGTGAAACAGAAAGGTAATACCTGGTTACTCCACTATACTCTTCCCACTCAAAAACAATTCTCAACTGTTCGTCATCACTACCATCAGAAGGTGAGTCAGGCTCAGGATAAGGGTACGTAATCATTGATTTAGCACTTGACCATGCAGAAGTATCAATACTGTGAACTCCTCTCATTCTGTAATAAAAAGATTTTCCAAACAACAAATTATTCATATCATAATTTGTTGAATCAGGAATAACACTGATTACTTTCGCATAAGGACTATTGAAACCTTCGCCTGATTTATTTATGAATGTTCCACCATCGCCACCTGCAATGCCATTACCATCCTTAAGATAAACTGTATTAAGGGTTTCAGCGGTTCCTGCAGTAATTAGTGTCCATTCTCCTCCATCAAATACTAGCATGGTTCCGTTTTTTCCAACAGCGTATCCTATACCTCCATCAAAACTAATGCTGAATAAATTATCGCCATCGGTTTCAGTTTCTGTCCAATCTGTACCATCAAAATGTTGTACTCTGCCAGATTTACTAGCAACCCAACCATCATTAGCATTATTAAACCAAATTGCATAATGGTCTTTTCCGCCTACTACTCCTCCGGTCCATGTACTTCCATCGTAATTAACAATGTATTTACTCTTTCCACATGCCCAGTAGTTGTTGGCATCTATTACATCAATGTCGTAGAAATCTTTTGTGATATCGTCACCATTTTCATCTTTTGCAATTTCAGTTGTAAATGTACCTGAGGCATATTGTAGAATTAAACCATCGTCACCTACCAGATAGCCATTGTCGGCATCTAAAAAGGCAACACCATTTAGGTTGTCAGTAACACCAGGATCAACTGATGTCCAATTTGTGCCATCATAAATAAGGAAGGTGCCGCCAGTTCCTGCAATAAATCCATTACTTGCATCAACAAAATAAATATCATTCAAATCTTCGGTAGTGCCGGCATCAACAGTATTCCATAAAATTCCATCATAATGTAAAACCAAACCAGAGGTTCCAACAAGCCACATATTATTCTCATCAATAATAAAAGAACTTAAGATGTCCTCAGATGTTTCTAGAACAACACTGTTCCAAATATAAGATGTGTCTATTTGTATTTGGTATTTTAGTAATCCTGTCATTTCATCCCACGTAATATTTGGATCAGCAAATACCATTTCACCATCTGACGGATCTTCCATTTCAATTGAGGTTGCTGTGGTAAAAGACCATGCTTCCGACCAATCAGATATTTCTTCACCATCGTAAGCCTTCACTCTCCAGAAATATAATGTTCCAAAGAATAAATCCTCCATTTCCATAGCTGTAACTTCTGTCTTCGGAAATGTAACAGCATCAACAAAATCGCTAGTATTAGAAAGTTGTAATTCGTATAACACAGTTAGTGTTTCTCCTGTAACAGCATTCCAATCAAGTGTTACATCTGGTGAAAGACCTGTTTCGCTATCTTCTGGGAAAGTTAAATTTGGTGCGTAAACCCTATCTTGACTGTAGAGTGAAACAGACGTTAATAACATGAATAGACTAATTATGTAATATAGATTTTTCATATCTGTATTTTTTTCTTTTTTTCTTAATTATTAATTAACTATCAGTTTATTGGAATATGTCTCCCCTTCAACCTGAGTTTTTATTAGATAAGTACCTTTAGTTAAACTTGATACTTCAAGAGGTAATGTGTTCGACCCTTGAGAAATCATTTTATTATCGCTAAATACTAATCTTCCGTTTAAGTCATAAATTGCAATAAACGCACTGGCATTTGCTTTGCTTTCAATTACAATACTAATGTTATGCGATGTAGGATTAGGATATACTTTTAACTGGAGGTAAGAATTGTTTGACTCAAAAATTTCGTTTATGCCTGTTGTGGGTTGCCAGAAACGACTTGTATAAAATAAGCCTCTACCATAGGTAGCAACATAAATATTTCCTTTATTTGTGGCTCCATCAAAAACAAATTCATCATCTCCAACCTGAACAGTCATTTTCTCCTGACCAATTAATTGTTGCTTAATTTCAAATACAGGAACACTTCCCATCGTCTCATCGTCCTTTTCCCATACAGGTGAACTAGAATTAATATTTTCTGTGCTGAACACACCATGTTCCGTACCCAATAATGCAATATTTCCTTCTTTCATTTCAATCAATGATGAGTAAACAGGCATAAGAGGTAAGTTACCTTGCTTTGAATTAAAGTCAGGTGTTTGAGCAAGTGCATTGTCGCTAAACATTACATATTGTTCATTACCATAATTTCCAAAGGTTACAATAATTCTATTCGAATTTTGTGGGTCCACTGAAATTGAAGTTACTATCTGAGATATTTCTTCTGTTGTTCCAGGAATATAAATTGGTAATTTTTCAACCGATACTATACATGAAGGACTTGTTACGTCTGCACGATCAAAATTATATGCAAGAGCCAGATTGGAAATTCTAAATACTTCTCCACTTTGATTTCCAACAAATAAATGATTGGCATCTCCTGAGAATGCTATACAATGTGGTACACCACCATAAACAGTATTGTCATTATTGGCAATTTTCCACCAATCAGGTGTTTTTGTAAAATCATGAAGATCACTAACCATGTATATATTGTTTGCAGTAGCAAGGAAAAATCTTGATGAAACAGGGTCAACAATTATTACTGAATCACCAGAAACTAATTCATTAGGCATATTAAAATAAAATGGTTGGTCGCTATTTGCACTTTGTGCCATGGTTTCAGTTCCTGCTGCAATAGTGTTTTCTGTTCTGTTATAGAACTTAATTGAATCACGACTGTTTGGGTTGTCAAAACTTTCCCAAAGTGCTAAAGGAGTTTTAAATGAATTTATGTTTCCAATACCATCCAAAAACTGATCGTTAGTAGAATAATTCTCACCAGCATCATCCGATCTTCTAATGTCTCCATAAGTTGAACTTACAACTACTACATTTTTATTAATTAGTGAAACAGCGGCAGGACCACCATCTCCACCATTTTGGAATGCAAATCCACCACCCATAATTTCTTTACCTTGTTGGTTAGTATTTCCTGTACCGGTAATAAGAATTGAGCCATTATCCTGTGAGCCACCAATTACATATCGCGCAACACCTGAATATCCAACTGAATAAAACTGTGATGTATTATAGTTTCTGTTGCCTGGTTGGTAAGTAAAAACTCCTTGTGAATAATCTCCAATATATACACCGCCGTCGGTTCCAACCAAAAATTGGTCGTCATATCCAGGCCTGAAAGCATAAACATGTTGGTCAACATGCAAATAATCTGGGAAACCAGTACTCATAAATCCTTGTGAGATATTCTCCCATGCAAAGAAACCTTCATCCTGTATGCTTTTTCCTTCCCAAAGGTTAATGCCTCCAAGTAAAATTCTGTTTGGATCGTTTGGAAATACCTTTATTGCATTATTATAAACTCCTTGTCCACCAAGTATAACCATGGATTCTGACCCTGGCATAACAATGTCCCAGGTTTCACCTTTGTTTGCTGAGCGATAAACATTATAAATCTCTTCAAACTGGTTAACTACACTTGCGTAAACTATGTTTTCATCAGAAGGAGCAATAGCAAATTCTATCCTTTTAACACTAGTAACAGGAATCATTCCAGTTGAATCATCGTATGACCTTAGCAAAAATCCATTTGGATTGCCATCATAAGAAACGTAAGTTTTGTTTTCGACAGATGTTATAACAAGTCCGTTTGTTGCAGCCTGAACATCAGTTGCATTTGCCAAAAGTTCGTTTCCATCACTATCCTTTGCTGTTGACCAAGATTCTCCACCGTCATCAGAATATTTTAAGCCAGTGTTAGTAGCAGAAAATAGTCTGGAATTTGACTGGTTGTAGGCCAATTCGTTTACAAATGCCCAATCGCCATCCGCATTATTAAGGTTGGGGCTTGTTGAACCTAATAGAGTAAAATTTTCACCATCTGTTGATTTGTAGATTCCTGTGCCCATAAAACCTCCTGTATAACCCATTTGCTCAAGGCCTGAGTGAACGTTAGCAGAGAAACTTTCTCCCGTTCCAACATAAATGCCATTTCCAGCAACTGTCATACAAGAAACATTTAAGTTAGATGTTTCCTGATTTATTTTTGTCCATGTAGTTCCTAGGTCGGTTGTTTTCCATATACCACCTGTAACTGCACCGGCAAAGGCTGTTTTTCCAGATTCATCATTTTTATCAAAAACAATTGCTCTTGTTCTTCCTCCAAAATTATCTGGCCCTAATTCCTTCCAGGAAATATCAAAAGATCTTGTATTATCCATCATGGATAACTGTTTTTGAACTACTGAGAGATCTTCCGGATTAATCAGACCAGTATTTTGATTATTTCGTAAAAGTCTCAAATACTCTGCCGATGGCGTATTTCCTTTGGAAAGTGCATCTTTTGGATAAGTTCTTGGAACATACTTTTTGCTCTTGACCATGCCTGAATTACTTAATAAAAAGCCTCCTAACAATGTGATTATCAAAAACAAACTTAAAGGTAAAAATCTTCGCTTCATACTATTTTACTTTGATATGCAAATTATGTTAAATACAGTAAAAAATAATTGACCAATTTACGTAAATTCTTAAATAAGGCAACCTCTATGCTTAAAAATAATAATTTTAAATTGTATGCTTTTCAAACTACTTAGTACTAACACATAACAACAATTATTTAGGCAATAGAGATTTCAATTATTTGCCATTTAATATATAAGACGTTTTTTTTGAAGAAATGGTTCGCCGTATTTATTATTTATTCGAAAAAAGTTTCTGTAAAAATAGGGTTTTACGAAGTTTCTGATGATGATTTATATCAAGTTGGCTGATAGGGGGTCAAGCCTTTACTGGTTGAATTTTGTTAATATGAAACAAAAAAAAACCAAAAAAAAAGCCTCGCAAATGCGAGGCTTAAAAAAGTCTTTGGCGACGACCTACTTTCCCACCTGGTGTGGCAGTATCATTGGCGCTAGCAGGCTTAACTACTCTGTTCGGAATGGGAAGAGGTGGGCCTTGCCGCAATAATCACCCAAAGATCTTGCTGGGTTGACATCTCTGCCTTTGCCGGCCGAAACCATAGCGAAGGAGGGAATAGTCACCCAAAGTTCTTGATCCGCAAAAAAAGTTACGGATAAATATCTTTGATAAAAAAAATAACAATAATGACAATTAGCCAAGAAAAGAAGCACTTTTCATAAATATAATGAAAGAGTATTGATGTTAAAAAGTCTACGGGTAATTAGTACTGCTCGGCTTTGCTGTTACCAGCTTTACACCTGCAGCCTATCAACGTCATCGTCTATAACGACCCTTAAAGGAAGCCTC